>JARXWK010000001.1 GCA_029916745.1 Dysgonomonadaceae bacterium PH5-43
ATAAAAATTACTCCTAAAAGTGGTTCTGCTTCTTCTTATCAGTCGGGAGAAGAGATTGCAAAAGCTTTTGATGGAGATATGAGTACTATCTATCACTCAAGTTGGGGAAGTACAACATTCCCTGTTACTCTTCAATTTAATTTACCAGATAATTCAGATGTTGATTATCTTATATATCACCCAAGAAGCTCTGGACACAATGGTCTTTTCAAAGAAGCTGAAATATTTTACAAATTAGCAAGTGGAGATGAAGTATCTTATAAAACTATAGATTTTGGTGGTTCAAATTCAGCTACAAAAGTAAGCTTTCCAAGCACATTAACAAATGTTGAATACGTTAAGTTTGTTGTTAATTCAGGAGCTGGTGATGGTAAAGGTTTTGCAAGTTGTGCTGAAATGGAATTTTACCAATATAATCAAAACGATGTAGATCTTTCAGCTTATTTTGTTGATGATTTATATACTGATGTTAAACCAGGTATAACTTTAGAAAATGTAATGGCTGCTGATATACCATTATTCTTTAAGGTATTAGCAAAAGAACAACTTGAAGGTAATTATCCTCAAACAAGAATAAGAGAATACGAAGCTTATCGTCCTTATGGAGACTTACAAAAAGAATTCAAAACAAGTACTTACAACCAATACGAAAACCCAACAGGTATTTTTGCCGAAGCTGGTAAACAAATGGCTGTATTTGTTGCTGACACAAAAGACGAAAGCATTACAATTACTATAAGAGACTGGAATACTAATCAGCAAACAACTTATGCTTTGTCGACTGGTATCAACTTTATCACTCCTTCAATGAGTGGAAACTCGTATCTTAACTATTATACTTCTAATTACGAAACTGCCGAGCCTATTAAGATGCACATCTATGGAGGTAAAGACAATGGAGTTTTCTATGGTCAGGGTATTTCAACTAACGAAGATTGGAAGTCTTTATTAGCAAACGCTTCAAGTGATTACATTGATATGGTTGGTAAGAATGTAAACCTAGCTTATTACATACCCGAATTAAAGAAGCAATGTCCCGATACTGGCGTTGAACTTATAAATGTTTATGATGAAATGATAAGTCACCAATACGATTTAATGGGATTATACAAATATGAAAGAGTTCCTAAAAACCATATGTTTGGTAGAAATACTTTAGATGGATTTATGTCGGCTGGCGGTGTTGGTGCAAACTTCCAATATGGAACACTTAATACTATTGGAAATTTTGAGAAAATAGTAAAAGGTGGTAATAGCTGGGGAATAGCTCACGAGTTCGGTCACGTTAATCAAGTAAGACCAGGATTAAGATGGGTAGGAACTGTAGAATGTACAAACAATATTTATTCTTCTTATACTCAGTATATGTTACAGAAAAAATATTCTACATTTGATTTGCGTTTAGAGCACGAAAACTGTAGAGCTTTAGAGGGCGGAAGTAATGTGATAGGAGGGCGTTTTAATGCTCACTTAAATAATGGAGTATTGAAAGGCGAAAAATGGTTATACCAATGGGGACCTGACGGTGGTAGCGATCCTTTTGTTAAGTTAGTTCCTCTATGGCAATTAAATCTATACTTCAAAATAGCAGATACAGAATGGCGCAAAGAAGATTGGTATGGCGATATTTGTGAAGAAGTAAGACTACAAAGCGATGCTGGTTTGGTTAATGGCGATCACCAGATTAACTTTATGATGAGAGCTTGTAAATATACTCAAACAGACTTAACAGAGTTTTTCGAGAAAGCAGGTATGTTAAAACCTATCAGTGAAGTAATTGATGATTACGGTGAAAGTAGTCTTATTATAACAGAGGAAATGTGTCAAAAGGTAAAAGATTATGTTGCTGCAAATCCTACTTGGAAAAAACCTGCAGGGGTAATCAACTATATAAGCGGTATGACTGTGGGAATATATGAGACTAAAGCAGAAGTTACTGGTGTTCTTAATGAAGGAATAACTGTTAACTCAGATGCAACAGTAACTGTAGACCACTCAACTTGGAAAAACGCAGTAGTATACGAAACTTATGCAGGCGACGAACTTGTGCGTATAACTATGGCTGGAACAGGTGTGAAAGATAATTCTTCAACTAAAGTTTTCTATCCTGCAGGCTCTAACAAAATTGTAGCTGTAGCTTGGGACGGAACAAAAACTACTGTTTATCAACCATAAGCAAGCTAAAAGTTAAAAACTAAAAACTAAAAGTTTGAGCGAAGCAACAAAATAGGTTGAAAGCCTAACAAACATAAAGGGCGCGAAGTATAAATTACCTCGCGCCCTTTTTTATTACTAAGAATAAGTCGCTTTGCGCTAACTTTTATCTTTTAGTTTTTAACTTTTAGCTTGTGCGAAGCACACAGTTCTTAGTTCAGTAACGTTCCAATCTGATATACCGTAAAACTAACTATCCAAGCAAGAGCAGTGGTGTAGAAGATGGTAAAGAAAGCCCATTTCCACGAACCCGACTCATTTTTAATTGCCGCAATAGTAGCAATACAAGGGAAATAAATAAGTGTGAACAGTAATAAACTTAAAGCTACTAAAGGAGTAAACACTGGCGAACCATCGGCATATTTTTCGGTTTGAAGTCGCTGTTTAAGTAGTGGACTGTCTTCGTCATCTGTTTCGTTTTGTTCGTCAATACCAACATACAAAATACCCAAAGTGCTAACAACAATCTCTTTGGCAGCCATTCCTGAAAGTAAACTTGCACTAACTTTCCAGTCGAAACCCAAAGGACGAAATACAGGCTCTATAGTTTTCCCTATACGACCAATGAAAGAATATTCTTTTTGCTCTTCGTCTTTTTTATGTTTCATATCACTAATCTCGTTCTTGTCGGCATTGTTGTTTTCCAACAAGGTGATTTGAGCGTCGTAATAATCATTTCGCTCTTTGTTTTGAGGGAAGTATTCTAAAAACCATATAATAATTGAAGCAACAAGTATAATACCTGCCATTTTCTGTAAATACTGAGACGTTTTATCCCATACGTGGCGTACCATAGCTTTTGTAGTAGGCATACGATAGGGGGGTAGCTCCATTACGAAAGGTAAATCTTCTCCTTTAATTAATAATTTTTTGAAGAGCAGAGATACTAATATCGCTAATACTATTCCTGTTATGTAAAGTCCGAATAATAGTAAACCTCCGTGTTGAGGGAAGAAGGCTCCTATCAATACAAGATAAACAGGCAGACGAGCCGAACACGACATAAGAGGATTGATAAGCATAGTAATAAGCCGCACATTTCTACTTTCGATAATACGAGTACTCATAATTGCAGGCACATTACAACCAAATCCCATAACCAAAGGGATAAACGATTTACCGTGTAAGCCTATCTTTTGCATAAACTTATCCATAATAAAGGCTGCCCGAGCCATATATCCAGTATCTTCCATAAAGGAAATGAAAAAGTATAGAATAACAATGTTGGGTAAGAAAACAATAACGCTGCCCACTCCTCCTATAATACCATCGGCTATCAAGTCTTTAAGAGGTCCATCTTGCATATAATTCCCAACAAAATTACTTAAAACTGTAACTCCTTCTTCTATCCATTCCATAGGATAAGCACCCAAAAAGAATGTAGCTTGAAATATCAAGAACATAAATAGTATGAATATGGGATAACCCCAGAATTGATTCGTTACTATATGGTCGATTATGTGAGTCATCTTAAGACTATCCTTCTCGCCTGGAGTAAACGTTTGTTTTAATGCTCCATCGATAAATCCGTATCGAGCATCGGCAAACACAGTTTCGGTATCTTCTCTATAGTCGTCTTCTATATATTTAATATGAATATCACGCTCTTTAAGGATTTTGTCGCTGTTGGGAAATTGTTTAATCAAATCTTCGGTTAACTTGTCTTTCTCCAACAACTGAATACTAAGGTATCTGGGTGAGGTATCGCTACCTATTATATTTTCCTTCTTAATTAATTTTCTTAGATGATTGATTCCCGTTTCAACCTCTTCGCCGTAGTTAATATGTATATGTCGACTTACAGAACATTTATTTTCGTAAACCTCTATAACCTTATCGAATAGTTCGGTAATACCTTTGTTAGATTTTGCAACAGTAGGAACAATAGGGCAGCCAATCATTTCGCCGAGCATTTCATAGTCGAATTTTGCTCCCGATTTCTCCAGCTCATCGTACATATTAAGAGCGATAACTACTTCTGCGTCCATATCAATTAGCTGAGTAGTCATATAAAGATTGCGCTCTAAGTTTGAGGCAGCAACTACATTAACAATTACATCGGGGTGAGATTCAAGTATTTCTTTGCGCACATATAGCTCTTCGGGAGAGTAGGCAGTAAGAGAGTAGGCTCCCGGCAAGTCTACAATATTAAAGGTGTATCCGTTTTGTTTAAACTTACCTTTTTTTGCATCAACAGTTACTCCGCTATAGTTTCCCACACGCTCGTGAGTTCCAGACGCAATGTTAAATAAAGAAGTTTTACCCGAATTAGGATTGCCAACCAAAGCAACATTTATTATTTTACTCCGTTCTTTAGCTACTGTTTGCAGTTGCTCATAATCTATTGTTAGTGGCTGATTATTGTCGGTTAATTCTTTTTTAACCTCTTCGTTAGTTATAACCTCGATTAGTTCGGCTTCACTTCGTCTAAGAGAAACTTCATAATCCATTACTTTATATTCAGTAGGGTCTTTAAGTGGAGCATTTGTAATAACTTCCACCTTTTTACCTTGCACAAATCCCATTTCTACGATTCGTTTACGAAAGGCTCCGCGTCCCCTAACTTTTGTAATTATCCCGCTCTCACCGGGCTTTAATTCAGATAATCTCATCTTTCCTTTGTTAAGAGTGCAAAGGTCGGAAATTATCATTAATAAACAATGTTTTTACTCCCTTTATTTTGAATAAGTTTAAATAAGCTACGGTAAGAAAACCTCAATAAACGTTAATTCAAGCTTGACAAACGCCTTAAAATGTTGTATCTTTGCGTAAGCAGAAAGTATATGACCACTGAGAGATAACCTCCAGTGGCTTTTTTTTGCTGTTTTGCAAGGTAAAACTCTTTGAGTTTAAAATAAAAGACACTGTGTTTTTTATGTTGCGTACTGTGTTTTTTCAAAAACTCCTTATCTATCCGAAAACATACAGTTTGTGCGAAAATGCAGGCGGTTAAAGATTGTAAAATGTAGTTAATGTTACTATTTAGAATACTATGATTCTGTGTATTTTGTTTCCCTCAAAAAAGAAGAAATAAGGTTGTTAACTTGTTGCGAAAGTTTAATTACCTTTGTGGTATGATTATCGAAAGAATTTCAATCCTAAATTTTAAGAATATAGAGGAATCCGAATTGTTGTTTTCTCCTAAAATAAACTGCTTGTTTGGAAACAATGGTATGGGCAAAACTAATCTTCTTGATGCTATTTATTACCTGTCGCTTGTAAGAAGTTATAACAATCTTCCTGACTCGCAAATAATGATGCACGACAAAGAGTTTGCTGTTATACAAGGTTTTTATACTGGCGAGTCGGACGAAGAAGTTTATTGTGGTATCAAAAAGAGACACAAAAAGGTTTTTAAAAGGAATAAAAAGGAATATCAACGATTGTCTGAGCATATAGGATTGATACCTGTTGTGATGATTTCTCCTTCTGACATTGACCTTATTCAAGGTGGAAGTTCTGAAAGACGTAAATTTATTGATATGATTCTTTGTCAGTACGATAAAGAATACCTTAATGCTCTTATTAATTACAATAAAGTACTGTTTCAACGCAATTCTTTACTTAAAGAGGTGAGTCATTTGTCGGACGAATCGCTGTTTGATATTATCGAAGAACAGATGGAAATGTATGGAAATATTATATATAAAGGACGAGAACAGTTTATGCAGTCCTTTGTTCCTCTTTTCCAGAAGTATTATAAGATTATAAGTAAAGATAATGAAGAGGTTAACTTTAGATATGAGTCTCATCTTAAAGAGTTTTCTTTATCGTATCTACTATCAACAAAGCGAGAAAAAGATATGATATTGGGATATACAAGCGTTGGGGTACATAAAGACGATTTTGATTTCCTTTTAGATAACTATCTTATCAGAAAAATAGGCTCGCAAGGACAAAACAAAACTTTCCTGATTGCTCTTAAGTTGGCGGAATATACAATGTTGGTAGAGAAAGGTTCGTCTGTTCCTATTCTTCTTTTAGACGATTTGTTTGACAAATTAGATTCGGATAGGGTAGAGCAGATAATTAATTTAGTAGGCAAGTCGGACTTCGGACAAATATTCATCACAGATACTAATCGTAAGTATCTCGACGAAATACTTAAAAGTATACAACAAGACTATAAACTGTTTTTTGTAGAGAATGGTAAAATAGATTCAATAACTAACTAACCAAACAGAATGAAAAAAGTTAATACAAAATCGATAGGGGAGTTACTCAAATCGTTTATTGAAGAAGATCCACAAATGGCAAACAAATTAGCAGAGGCACGACTAATAGATTATTGGAACTCGATGAACTCTGCAATTACAAAATATACTTCATCTTTGTATGTAAATAACAGAGTGCTGTATGTAAGACTGTCTTCTTCGGTGTTGAAGCGAGAACTATATTTGAGTAAAAGCAGTTTAATTCAGAAACTCAACGCCGAATGTGGACGCGGTATCATTGATGACATCGTATTCTTGAGTTAAAACTTCTATTGCTTTTTCTATCATTGGGTCTTGTTTTAGCATTGTTGTGTAGTATGCTTCATCTCCAAAGAAATTATTAAGTATAGCAGCCTGAGTGTATACTTCTATATGACTTGCTGAACGTCTTATAAGGTGACTTCTTCGTCTTATACCTTTCTTATCTGCATACATAATTATTTCTTGTAGTAAAGGTTGACTTTCGAGATAAGCAAGCATCGACTTAAAATCTTTATATTCGTTTAGTAAGTGTAGGTTTTTGTCGAAATAATCGAAAGCAAACTGATTAAATATATCATCATTTTCTAAGTCGATAAAATAAGTTGTAAGATAGTCGGCATCAATAGGGATAAATATATCAGGAACTATACCTCCACCTCCATACACAGTTCTACCGTGAAGTGTTTTGAAAGTTAAAGTTGTATCTATCTTTATGCTATCGCTATAAAAGCCTTCTCCTCCATACAGTTGGTCTATCCAATCTTGGTTATACTTTTCGGCGTTTCCTAATTCGTATTTTCTTTGTATATTTCTTCCCGAAGGAGTGTAATATCGAGCTACCGTAAGACGCAAAGCCGAATTATCGGAAAGATTTATATGGCTTTGTATTAGTCCTTTGCCAAATGATCGGCGACCAATAATCCATGCTCTATCATTATCTTGTAATGCTCCGGCAAGCACTTCACTTGCTGAAGCCGATATTTGATCCATAAGCACAACCACTTTATTATTTGGAAAGTTTCCTAAACCATCAGCTATATATTCTTTCTTGGGGAAAGATTTACCTTCGGCATACACAATAGGGCTACCCGCAGGAAGAAATTCGTTTGCTATTTTGATTGCAGCATTTAATAATCCTCCTCCATTCATTCTTAAGTCGATAATAAAAGATGAGCAACCTGCATTTGTAAGTTTTGTAACGGCTTTAATAAATTCATCGTAGGTAGAGTTGCTAAAGTTGTCGTAAATTTTAACTACACCAATGCCGTCATATATTTCGGTTGCAACTTTAATAGTTGTAATAGGAATTTCGCCTCTAACAATATCATAATTTAATATTGAGTCGGAGTTGTTTCTTTTAATTCCTAATTTAAGAGAAGAGCCTATTGGTCCTCTTATTTTATTAAGAATAGTTTCTTGTGTTATGTTATTAAGAATAGAATCGTTTAATAAAACACAACGGTCGCCAGGCATAATTCCTGCCTGAGATGCTGGTCCTCCGTGCGTAACGTGCATAACAACTAAAGTATCGTTATATAAATAAGGCGTTACGCCGATACCGCCAAAGTATCCATCTAATTGTTCGTTTACACTTTGTAGTTCTTTTTCAGAGAAGTAAGTCGAGTGGGGGTCTAATTGTTTTATAATGTTGGATATTGCATTTTCGGTAAGAGTGTTTACCTCAACAGTATCTACATACTCTTGGCTTATAAAATCAAGTATTACGCTTATTTTGTTGTGCGGAGTAAGATATAGTTTACCACCGAATGTGCGTCCCGACATAAAATATCCGATTACTATTCCTCCAAACAAAACAATAACCAAACAAAGAGCAAAAAACAAATACGTTTTTCTAAATCTCATTAAATTCTTCTTTATCTATATATACAACTTCTATTCCTGCCCTTTCTAAAAGTTCGATTCCATCGTTTAAGCGATACTTTTCGGAGTACACAATTCTCTTTATGCCAGCTTGTATTATAAGTTTAGCACATTCGATACAAGGAGATGCAGTTACGTATAGAGTTGAGTTTTTACTGTTATTGTTAGAACAAGCTATTTTAGTTATAGCGTTTGCTTCGGCGTGAAGAACATAAGGTTTAGTAACACCCGAATCATCTTCACAGATATTTTCAAACCCAGCAGGGGTTCCGTTATATCCGTCAGAAATTATCATCTTATCTTTTACTATTAGAGCTCCAACTTGTCGGCGCTCACAATAAGAGTTTTCGGCCCATATTGTAGCCATTCTTAAGTATCGTATGTCTAAACGTTTTTGTTTCTTCATTGAATTATTCATATACAATGGATTTGAAGCGCAAATGTACGAATAAAAGAATAATCTTAGAAAGTATTACTCATTATTTATTTGCTGCATAAAGTAAACATCAGAAAATCCGTTAGATGTTTTTATCCAATCTTTTAATAATCCACTGTCTATGTAGCCAGCATTTGTAAATAACCTGCGACTGGGAGCGTTGCTTACAGGTATAAAGGCGTAAAGTTGTTTTAATAATAAAAAACGGAAAGCATATTCTTTCATTAACTCAAGTGCTTGCAGCCCAAAACCTTTATTTCTGTAGTCGGCATCTAAAAGAATACCTACTCCGGCTCTTAAGTTAAGAGGTTCAAAATCGTATAAATCGATAGTACCAATAGCTTTGTCGGAAGCTTTTTCTACAATCATAAGTCGTAGTTGTCTGGTTTGAAATATATCTTGAGTAGAACTTGATAGGTATTCACGTAAAGCAAACTTAGAGTAGGGGGTTAACGTAGAACCATAATTCCACAGAGATGAATCGTTTTCCCATTTATAAAGAGCGTCTAAGTCTTCCGGCTCCAATGCTCTTAACAAGATGTTTGTGTTTTCTAAAAGAGACATAATGATTATTTATTTAATGATATAATATTGTTAGAGATAATAATTTGTCCGCTATCAGACATAAAACGCAAAGCTTTAACAATTTGTTTTTCTGAATAGCTTAATTTTTCTTTCAGTATTTCAAAAGTAGTGCTTTCGGTTAAAGCTATTTTTATGTCTTTGATAATATTATCAAGTTCGGAGTTATGTTTCTTTTTAGCCAAGCAAACATCACAACAACCACATTCGGGAGCTTCTTTCTCTCCGAAGTATTCTAATAATAGTTTACTTCTACAAGTTGTTTCAGATGTTCCATAATCAATAACTCCTTTAATTCTGTCTGTTAAGCGTTGTTTTCTATCTTCGTAAACAGACTTAGGGATTTCAAGGTGCTTTAATTCTTGTCTTTCTCTTGTATAGTATATAATAGGTATCTTTTTAGCAGGCACATAATGTATAATGTTTTGAGAAGATAGTTCTTTAAGCCCCTCATAAACCTGATGAGGAGTTAAGTTTGTACGTTGAGCCAACAAAGTTTCATTGATATATACGTAATCGGCAAACAGTCCGGTGTAGGAGCGGAGCACAATTTGTAATAGGTTGTCGAGTTCGGGCTTTAATCCTTTTATCCCATACAGGTCGTCGCGCCGTGTAGTGAATATTAACTTAGAATGTCGGTCGGTATCTTCTATATATTCTATATGCCCCGATAAGTCTAATAGTTTAAGCGCACTATGAACGTGTTTGATATTATATTTATAAACAGAACAAAACTGCTCGATAACAAAGTTATGTCCTGAGTGCATTCCTAATCCCATACCTATTTCATAAAAATAAGCAAGTCTTTGGTATACATCTTTTATAAAGTCTTTCTCAGGAAACTCATCTTTAATTCTTCTTTTTAGTAAAGATTTGTCTTTGTCGTTATACAATGCAACAGCAAAAGCTTTGTTTGAGTCGCGTCCTGCCCGTCCGGCTTCTTGGAAATATTCTTCTAAAGAACTGGGAAGTTCGAAGTGAACAACTATTCTTACATCTGGCTTATCTATTCCCATTCCGAAGGCATTCGTACAAACAATTATTCTACATTGATTATTCTTCCAGGCATTTTGTTTCTTAATCTTTTCATCAGAGGTTAATCCAGCGTGAAAGAAATCGGCATCGATATTATGATACTTAAGTTCTTCTGCTATTTCTTTTGTTTTTCGTCTGCTTCTAACATAAACAATGCCACAGCCTTGCACCTTAGATAATATGTTTATTAATTCGAACTGTTTATCTTCGGTTTTACGGATAACGTAAGCTATATTCTTTCTTTCAAAGCTTTTCTTGAAGACATTCTTTTCTCTAAAAAGTAGCTTCTCTTGTATATCGTCGATTACTTGAGGGGTAGCAGTGGCGGTTAAAGCTAAAACAGGAACTTCGGGAAGCATTTCTCTTAGCTCTGCTATCTGAAGGTATGACGGGCGGAAGTCGTAGCCCCATTGCGAGATACAATGCGACTCGTCTACAGCAATAAGGCAAACGTCTAAATCTTGTAACTTTGCTTGAAATAGCTCTGTTCCTAATCGTTCGGGAGATACATAAAGGAACTTGTATTCGCCAAAGATGCAGTTTTCTAAAGCAACAATTATCTCTTGTCGGCTCATTCCCGAATGAATCATTGTTGCTTTTATGCCTTTGGCTTTAAGGTTGTCGACTTGGTCTTTCATTAAAGCAATAAGAGGGGTAACTACAATACAAATGCCGTCCATTAGCATAACAGGCACTTGAAAGGTAAGAGATTTTCCGCCTCCGGTAGGCATCAATCCCAGGGTGTCTTTCCCTTCGTACACAGATGTAATTATTTCTTCTTGTAACGAACGGAAAGAGTCGTAACCCCAATATTGTTTTAATATTTCGTGAAAAGCTTGCTTCACCTACTACTAAGTTCTTTACTATTCGTTTATAATAATGTCTTTAATAAGTAGCTGTACATTGATGTTGTTGTTATAATTGTTTTCTTCAATCGTATAACAAATATCGAATAGTTTACCTGCCGTTATTTGCTCGAAAAACTTATGTTTACCAAAGGCTATTGCGTGAACTACCTCTGAAGTAGACTCGTCGATAAGCTCTAATTTAATGTGCTCCAACTCTTTTCCAACCAACTTACTGCCTCCTGCGTCTTTTACCTTGAAGGAACAGAATACAGGCTTTTGATTTTCAGGACCAAATGGGTTCATCTTTTTAATATCGTAAAGAAGCTTTGTGTTTACTTCATTTAGCTTAATAGCCATATCGATATCTAAAGTTTGAGTCATTTGTTCTTCAATCATATTTTTATCGGCAAAGATTTCTAAACGTTCTTTGAATGTTTCGATATTCTCTTCCTTTATGGTAACGCCAACGGCAAACGTATGTCCTCCGAAGTTTTCCAAAATATCTTGAGTAGATTCTATTGCCGCATAGATGTCGAATCCCGTTATAGAACGTGCCGACCCCGAGATAGTATTATTAGACTCGGTTAATACTATTGCCGGTTTATAATACTTTTCGGTAAGTCGAGATGCTACAATGCCGATAACCCCTTTGTGCCAGTCTTTATTGAAAACAACAATTACCTTTCGGTTAAGCATCGAAGGGTCGGCGTCGATAATAGCGTAGGCTTCATCGGTTATTCGTTTGTCGAGTTCGCGTCGATCGTCGTTATATTGATCAATGTTTTCGCTCTTCTCTTTAGCCGACTGAGAATCCTTTGCTAACAAAAGATCGACGGCTTCTTTTCCGTCTACCATTCTGCCAGAGGCATTTATTCTTGGTCCTATCTTGAACACAATGTCGCTCATTGTAATCTCTTTGCCCGATAGTCCGCAAACGTCTATAATGCCTTTCAACCCTTTGCTTGGGTTCTGATTTAATTGTTTCAGTCCGTAAGTAGCCATTATTCGGTTCTCTTCGGTTACAGGCACAATGTCTGAGGCGATGCTTACGGCGCACAGGTCGAGAAGAGGTTTCAGGGAAGAAAACTCTATACCGTTGTTTTTTGCGAATGCTTGCATCAACTTAAACCCAACGCCGCAACCCGAAAGGTGGGGGTAGGGATATTCCGAATCTATCCTTTTGGCATCTAATATTGCCAACGCTTCGGGAAGTTCGTCTCCCGGCGTGTGATGATCGCAGATTATTACGTCTATGCCTAAAGTGTTGGCATACTCAACTTCTTCGTTGGCTTTAATTCCGCAATCGAGGGCGATAATTAGGTTTACGCCCGTTTGTTTAGCGTAGTCGATACCTTGTACTGATATTCCACACCCTTCGTCTGAACGGTTTGGGATATAGTAGTCTAATTGCGATTTAGAGCAAAATTGCTCTAAGAACTTGTAAACGAGAGCTACAGCCGTAGTTCCGTCTACATCATAATCCCCATAAACAAGTATTCTCTCCTTGTTTCCTAATGCGCGCTCTAATCGCTTTACGGCGATTGGCATATCTGGAAACATAAAGGGATCGTGTAAATCCCTAAGGTTAGGAGCGAAAAATCTTTTGATTTCGTCTTCAGTAGTTAGCCCTCGCTGCACCAAAAGCATACATACGGCAGGAGCTAAACCAAACTTCTCCGAAATTTCGTTTTGCTTAAGTGTCTGTGTTTGTGTAGGGGGTTGATAATTCCATTTGTTAGTCATTTATATATATTTTATTTTTTCTTCTTATCTCGAAATGAACTGTTTTTTCGACTTTTTCATCGTAAAAATCATTCACTCCGTAAAGTTAAGCATTTATTGTTACATACATAATTATTTTTTTCTTTTTTATGAGTTTGAAATTTACGCACGTACGAAAATTTATTTTCAGACGTACGTAAATTTATTTCCAGACGTGCGTAAATTATTTTTCGTACGTGCGTAAATTTCAAAATAAAACCTTACTTTTGCATACATTATTATAGTATATTTGATCAATGACGCAAACAAATAAAACTTCATCTCTTAAAAAACAAATCGTAAAGTGGTTTTGGATTCTTTTCTCGGTAGGAATTTTATCGGTAGTCGCTTTCTTTTTTATGATATCTAAAGGCTGGATAGGCTATATGCCGCCTGTAGAAAGCCTCGAAAACCCTATAAATAAATATGCAACCCAAGTTATTTCTGTTGATATGCAGAATATGGGAAATTATGCTCAGAGTAAAGAAAATCGTGTATATGCTAAATTCGACGACCTATCGCCATATATTGTTCAGGCACTTATCGCTACGGAAGACGAACGGTATTACGATCACTCGGGTATAGATGCTTATGCTCTTTCGCGCTCTCTTATTAAACGTGGATTACTGTTTCAGAAAAATGCAGGAGGGGCAAGTACTATTTCTCAGCAGTTGGCAAAACAATTATACTCCGACCACGCTCAAACTACGTTAGAACGACTTCTTCAGAAGCCAATAGAGTGGGTTATTGCCGTGCAGTTAGAGAAACATTACACTAAGGAAGAAATTATTAATATGTATCTTAATCAGTTCGACTTCCTTTACAACGCTGTAGGTATACAGTCGGCGTGTTGGGTTTACTTCGGAAAACACCCTAAAAACATAAGCATCGAAGAAGCGGCAACCCTTATCGGTATGTGTAAAAATCCGTCTTACTTTAATCCGATGCGCAAAGTAGAGCGAACTCAAGGACGACGAAATGTGGTGCTTCAACAGATGTGTAAAAATAATTACATATCAGAAGCAGAGTGCGATTCGCTTAAAGCATTGCCTTTGATTACCAATTATAATAAGGCCGACCATAAGGAAGGAATTGCTCCTTACTTCAGAGCATACCTAAATAAGATGATGACTGCTAAGAAGCCTACTCGAAAAGATGCTCAATATAGGTACAATCCACATAAGTACCCCGAAGATTCTTTGGCGTGGGAGACTAATCCGCTTTATGGCTGGTGCCAAAAAAACCAGAAAGCCGACGGCTCTAACTACAACATCTATACCGATGGATTAAAGATATATACAACTTTAGATTCGCGTATGCAAGCCTATGCAGAACAGGCAGTTGAAGAACATTTATCGGGATACTTACAAAATGCTTTCTTCAAAGAGAAAGCTAAACCTTCGGCAACGTATCCTCCTTATTCTATTACAAGCAATTTCTCTAAGAAAGACGCTGAGAATTTATTAGAAAGAACTCTAAAACAATCAGATAGATACCGAACCTTAAAGCAAGAAAACAAATCAGATGCTCAAATAAAAGAGATATTTGATACGCCTACCGATATGCAAGTTTTTAGTTGGGCAGGAACAATAGACACTATAATGTCGCCTCGAGATTCAATAAGGTATATGAAATATTTCTTACGTACGGGATTTATGGCTATGGATACTCACTCAGGAGCTGTAAAGGCTTACGTTGGAGGTATCGACTATAAATATTTTCAGTACGATATGGTGAGTATGGGTAAACGCCAGATAGGATCTACTATCAAACCTTACTTATATTCTCTGGCTATGGAGAGCGGTTTCACTCCGTGCGACCAGATGCTTTTGGTGCAACAGACTTTATTAGACGAGAACGGGACTGCTTGGTCGCCCAAGACTTCGAGCGTAAACCGCAAGAGGGAAGGCGAGATGGTTACTATTCAATGGGGATTACAAAACTCCGACAACTGGGTTACGGCTTATCTTATGAAACATTTATCGCCTTATGCTCTTAAACGTTTATTGCTTGCTTACGGACTTAACGAACCCATCGACGCCGTTGTTGCGCTTTCGCTGGGAACTAATGATGCCTCAATCTCTGAGATGGTTTCGGCTTACTCAACTTTCGCTAACGGAGGGATACGAGTTGAGCCACTGTTTGTTAACCGCATAGAAGACAGGAACGGAAATGTTGTAGCAAGCTTTGCTCCACAGATTCACGAAGTTATTAGCGAACAGGCAAACTACAAAATGTTGAGTATGTTGCGCGGAGTTGTAGACGGAGGAACAGGAAGCAGAGTGCGTTACGCTCACGGAGTTAAAGTTCCAATGGGAGGAAAAACCGGAACAACGCAAAACAATTCTGATGCTTGGTTTATGGGATTCACTCCATCGCTGGTAGGAGGTGCTTGGGTAGGAGGTGAAGACCGTTCGATACACTTTAATTCTATGGCAGACGGTCAGGGTGCTCGTGCAGCACTTCCTATTATGGGCATATTCTTAAATAAAGTATATTCCGACCCAAGATTAGGATATTCAGAAACAGAACAATTTGAAGTTCCCGAACAATACGCTAATCCTTGTGCTTCTAATTATGGAGAGTCTGTAGTAGTTGAACGACAAGAAACAACTGCCGAAATGGACGATTTGTTTAATTAAAGATCTTTTACCAACAAATCTTTATTCTTCTCGAAGGTATCTAATCGAGAGTTTAGTATGGTTTCCCATTCGGGTAGGAACTGCTTTTTGTTGTCTACCTTAAAGTTTTCAGAGCCATACCTGTCTATCTTTTCAAACAAATAACTAACCGTAATCTGATTAATATCTATAGCAGGTTGATAATTGGGCGACTCGTCTTGTTCTTTCACCTCGTTTATTATTCCTAAATCTACTAAAAGAAAGATAACCTGATTGGTTAGTCGTATCGGAATTTGGTAATGATTAGAAATTTCGATTGCCGTATATGGTTTTTCTCCCTTCTCGAAGCGTTTAGTGATAAGAGAAGTTATGGTAAGCGTAAGAAAATCAAGATACCTACGAGATATGTTTTTGCTATCTCTCTCGAACTCGAAGTTCTGAACGTTTTGTCCTGCGTAAGCTATCTCTGCGCCTATCAAACAAATAACCCACGAAAGTTGAACCCATAGTAGAAGCAAAGGTATTAAAGCAAAGCTTCCGTAAATAGCATTGTACTTCGATACCCATATCTGTCCATTGATATACAAATATTGGAAAACCTGAAATCCTAAAGCTGCAAATATTCCAGCATATAAAGCGTGCTTAAACTGAACCTTAGTGTTTGGCATAAACATATACAACGAAGCAAATACAATTATTGTAATAACAATAGGGACCACTGTTATAAGCACTTCTGATATTGGAGCCAGCACATCATATTTATTAAGCGTAGTAAATGTTGTGGCAAAAAAGATAGAGATACCCGACGAACAAACTAAAAATATAGGAATAAGCAAGAAGGCAGAAAAATAATCGGTAATCCGACGTGCATAAGTGCGCCCTTCGGGAACTTGCCATATCATATTGAAAGTATTCTCTATAGTTGATATTAGGTTAAAGACTGTGTAGAGCAACATTACAACTCCAATACCAAGAAAAAGACCGTCTTTGGTATGCGCCATATAAGAGTTTACGAAATCAAGAACGTTAGAAAACATTTCTTTCTGACCAGGAAAATATTGAAACAATTGACTTTCTACAATATTTTCGAAACCAAAACCCTTGGCAATACTTAACAATACGGCTAATAGAGGAATTAAAGAAAGGAAGGTACTGTAGGTTAGGGCAGATGCACTTTTCTGAAGATCATCTTCTTGATATCGCCTAACAGCCAGAGCTATAACCTTAAGAACTGTATAGCTTTTTCTCTTCTTATTACTCAAATCACGAGAAGAAGCTCGCCAAATATCTTCAGTTATAAACTTTATAAACTCTTTTATCTTATTTGGAATATCCTTTATACTCATAGTATTCAAACAAATAAAATTGCAGTTGGTTGATAAGCCGGATTCTGTTACTCCCGAAAGAGTCATCTGTCATTTATCTAGATTTGTTGTCGCCAACAAACTCAAGCAATCTACCCCCCGACATCGGACGAGTAATCCTACATACGTCGGTATACATGATTTTGCAACCCCTAAGTTGTACGGCTTCCTATATTGCTATAAGAACCGGTGAGCTCTTACCTCACCTTCTCACCCTTACCTTAAAAAGGCGGTTATTTTCTTCTACTTAACTCTGCTCTCGCAAACAGCTATCCGTTAGATAATAGGGCACTCTGTGTTGTCCGGACTTTCCTCTTCTCTGAGAGAAGCGACAGATTAACCAACTACAATGCCACAAAGGTAATGAATTTATCGAAAGGGTTATACTTTTCATTAAAAGCTTTTGGTATTTAGTTAAAAATAATATACTTTTGTATTACATTTATGGAGAATAAAACAGGAAGAATAGATTTAGTAGATGCTTTGCGTGGCTTTGCAGTTATGGCAATACTGTTAGTTCATAGCTTAGAACACTTTATATTCCCTGTATATCCCGATGCTTCATTACAGCCAAACTGGTTAAACACTCTGGATCAGTTTATATTCAGTACTACTTTTACTTTATTCGCAGGCAAAGCTTATGCAATATTTGCATTGTTGTTTGGTTTCACATTTTACATTCAGTACAACAATCGACTAAAGAAAGGAGAGGACTTTGGTTTTCGTTTCTTATGGAGATTATTGCTCTTAGCTGCTTTTGCAACTATCAATGCAGCCTTCTTTCCTGCAGGAGATGTTTTACTATTGTTCAGTATTGTAGGTATATTCTTGTTTGTTGTACGCAAATGGAGCAACAAAGCCATACTGATTACTGCAATTATATTACTTCTTCAACCAGTAGAATGGTTTCATTACATAATGAAATTGTGTAACGAAACATACAAACTTCCCGATTTAGGCGTGGGAGCTATGTATGCCGAAGTTGCAGCCTACACCAAAGAGGGTAACTTTAAAGAATTTTTATTAGGCAATATAACTTTAGGACAAAAAGCTAGCTTGCTATGGGCAGTAGGAGCCGGACGTTTTTTACAAACAGCCGGACTATTTATGCTTGGATTATTGATAGGGCGAACAAAGCTTTTCGTAAATACATCTGAAAATTTACGTTTTTGGGTTAAAGCTCTTATCGTATCCGCAGTATTATTTGCCCCTTTGTATCAACTAAAAATAGAAATAAATAGTAGCGATGCCGATATTACACAAACAATAGGGGTAATACTTGATATGTGGCAAAAGTTTGCTTTTACAACAATATTAGTATCATCGTTTGTTCTGCTATACCAAACAAAACCATTCAGAAGGTTAACAAACAATCTTAAGTTTTACGGACGAATGAGTTTAACAAACTACATTACACAATCGGTAATAGGAGCGTTAATTTACTTCCCGACAGGCTTATATCTTGCTCCATACTGTGGCTATTCTCTGAGCTTTGCAATAGGAGTTGCCGTATTTTTCTTACAAATTACATTCTGCAAATGGTGGTTATCGCACCACAAACAAGGACCTTTTGAAAGTCTTTGGCACAAACTTACCTGGATATTACAGAAATAACTTAATAAAAGGAGGCAAAAAAGTTAATAGATACTCCGTGTCTCTCTACTAAGAACACCCTTCTCGTTATTACTAAAGAGGCGAGTTGCTTCTTAGTAGATACCCCTCGTCGTTCTTAGTAGAGACCCGATGCCGCTCTTAGTAGAACCGCCCCGCCTTTATACTTAAGACACCCCGTCTTTCTACTAAGAGACACCTCGCCTATCTACTAAGAGAGAGAAGGGGTCTCTTAGTAGAAAGACGACCCTAAGTGAAGCTTTGCATTTTCAGGAGAAAACTTACTCCAAATTGTATCTAAAACGATATTAAATATCAAAACCTAAACTCTCTGAGAATCGCGTAAAATAAAACAACTGTAACTTTGGTCGGAAATATCCAATTCTCGCAGACTTTTGTAAATCATAGATACTTATGTATATATATTCAGTATATATACAAATGTAAAGTATATATATGTATTATAATGATAAAGAACAAAAGTATAAAACTACAAAAGTAAACAGAGTAGGAGGGTACTGTTGTATACTAAATCTTAAATACAAATGTATACAAAAAGTAAAACGACTATACATAAGCATACCTCAAACAAATGTAAATCACACTATCTGTACTAATATAAACACAATAAATAAAGCCGTTAAATACTGAACAACCAGTGATTTAAGCAAAATTATTTAAGTATTAGATTTAATTTCTGCTTACTACACGCAAATACATTTGTAATCGGAATAAAAACAATCAAATAATTCTTATTATACTATTAATAATCAGCTTTTTAGTGTTTATAATTAAAGTAAAATAAAGCACACTTTATACAATCTTTCAAGGAGTTTACTTTTGTATTGTAAATCGTATCTACTTATGTAAATTTACTGGTTTACTTTTGTAGTTTTGTTTTGTAAATAATTATTTTTACATTTGTAGTCTGAATTCACATATACGAATGTAAAATGACAAACAGAATACAAGAGATTATCGACAAAGAAAATACAACAGCATCAGCTTTTGCAGATGAAATTGGTATTAGTCGCGGTGCAATGAACCACATACTAAACGGAAGAAACAAAGCCAGTCTTGATGTTCTTATGAAAATCTTAGACCGATATAAAAACATCAATACCGATTGGTTGATGTTTGGTAAACTTCCTATGTACAAAACAGAGATGCCTATTATTCAACGAAGTTTATTCGACGAGAATGCTATAAATGAGACCGAATGTACGGCTCACGACAAATATGAGCAGGAAAACGAGGATAAAGAGGCACTTTCGCCCCCTAAACAACCTAACCCACAACAACTTATGCCCGAATTTTCTATATCAGGAAATATCGACAAAATAATAATCTTCTTCAAAGACAAGACGTTTATTACTCTAAAACCAGAAGAGGAGTAAGGTAATTTGAATTTCTCATCATTTTCTTTTATATTTGTACCTCATTAAACAAATAAAAATGAAAAAGAATATTGCAGATTGGACTATAATCGAAAACTCTCTACAAAACAACAATCATTGCTTGATGAAGGTAAAGTTAGAGAATAACGGTACTCTTCCTACAATTTTACCAGGACAGTTTGTTCAAATTAAAGTCGATAATGTTGAAGATGTTTTTCTTCGTAGACCTATTTCGGTTCACTTTGTTGATTATAAAAACAACGAACTTTGGCTTCTTATACAATTAGTTGGTAAGGGAACGAATAAACTTGCCGAATATAAAGTTGGAGATAAAATTAATATAGTTTATCCTTTAGGAAATGGATTTACAATTCCAGAAAGTTCTGAGCCTAAAAAACTTCTGCTTATAGGTGGTGGTGTTGGCATTGCTCCTCTTCTTTATCTTGGTGCTACACTTAAAGAAAAAGGTTTTAAGCCTGTATTCCTTTTGGGCGCACGTTCGGGAAAAGACTTAACACAATTAGAAGAATTTAAGAAGTACGGCGAAGTTCTTATAACTACAGAAGATGGAAGTTTAGGCGAAAAGGGATTTGTAACCAATCATTCGTCGCTTCTTTGTGGTGATGCTGATTTTATTTACACTTGTGGTCCAAAGCCGATGATGGTTTCTGTTGCTCGATACGCAAAAGAATACAATATAGATTGTGAAGTGTCTTTAGAAAACCATATGGCTTGTGGTATAGGAGCTTGTTTGTGTTGCGTAGAAAAAACAACAAAAGGAAATACTTGTGTGTGTACTGAAGGTCCGGTATTTAATATAAACAAATTGACATGGCAAATCTAAAAGTTAATATAGGTAATTTAGAGTTCAAAAACCCTGTGCTTACTGCTTCTGGTACGTTTGGGTATGGCATCGAGTACGCCGATTTTATGGATTTAACCGAAATCGGTGGAATATTTGTTAAAGGAACAACCATACACCACAGAGAAGGCAATGACTATCCTCGTATGGCAGAAACTCCGTCGGGAATGCTTAACGCTGTGGGACTTCAAAATAAAGGTGTTGATTACTTTATCTCTGATATTTATCCAAAGATAAAAGATATTGATACTAATATGATGGTTAATGTTAGTGGCTCTACAATAGAAGATTATGTAGCTTGCGCCGCAAAGGTAAACGAACTCGAAAGGATTCCTGCTATAGAACTTAACATATCTTGTCCGAATGTAAAACAAGGAGGAATGGCTTTCGGCACAAACCCCAACAGTGCTGCCGAAGTTGTTAAAGCCGTAAGAGAAGTTTACAAGAAAACTCTTATAGTAAAACTTTCACCTAACGTAACAGACATAACAGAAATAGCTCGAGCTGTAGAAGCTGAAGGAGCCGATGCAGTTTCTCTTATAAACACATTAATGGGAATGGCTATTGATGCAGAAAGACGACTTCCTTTATTATCTACAATTACAGGTGGATTATCGGGAGCTTGTGTAAAACCTATAGCATTAAGAATGGTGTATCAAACATCTAAAGCAGTAAAAATACCAGTGATAGGTTTAGGAGGAATATCTAATGCAACAGATGCAATAGAATTTATACTTGCTGGAGCAACTGCAATACAAATAGGAACATACAATTTTATTGATCCTGCAATATCTGCGAAAGTAGTAAAAGGAATAAACGAGTACTTAGATAGATTTGGTTACAGTTCTGTAAAAGACTTAATAGGTAATCTTCAGTGCTAATGTACGATTAATTATCATCTTGAGTAAATCAATTTATCTTTTTGCTCAAGATGATAACTATTTTAACCAAACAACTCCCTAAAAGCTTCTTCCACTTTTCTTACAACAACAATATTAATATCTAACAGTTTGTTATTAGACTGTTTAAGATTGTTGTAAGGGATTATAATCTTCTTGAAACCGAGTTTTTCAGCCTCTTGTATCCGTTGTTCTATACGGTTTACAGGACGTATTTCTCCAGACAAACCAATTTCTCCACACATACAAATCTCTCTGTCTATCGCAACATCTAAATTAGAAGACAAAATAGCACTAATAACAGCTAAATCCATAGCCGGATCGTTTACTCTTAAGCCTCCAGCAATGTTTAAGTAAACATCTTTTTGTCCGAGTTTGAAACCAACACGCTTTTCCAACACAGCCAGAAGCATATTCATACGTCTTATGTCAAATCCAGTCGCACTTCTTTGAGGAACTCCATAAGCAGCCGTACTTACCAAAGCTTGCGTTTCAATCAAAAACGGACGTATCCCTTCAATCGCTGAAGAAATTGCAACACCACTTAAACCTTCGTGATTTTGAGTAAGTAGTAGCTCCGAAGGATTATTAACTTCTCTAAGACCAGTATTACACATCTCGTAAATACCTAATTCAGAAGTACTACCAAATCTATTTTTAATATTTCTAAGTATTCTATACATATAATGTTGATCTCCTTCAAATTGAAGAACTGTATCAACAATATGCTCTAAAACTTTAGGACCAGCAATATTGCCATCTTTATTTATATGTCCGATAAGTAGGACAGGGGTATTGGTTTCTTTAGCAAATTTAAGGATAGAAGCTGCATTCTCACGCACTTGAGAAATACTTCCAGGACTGGATTCAATTCTTTCTGTATAAATAGTTTGAATAGAATCTACTATAACCAAATCAGGTTGAGTTTGATTAATATGAGTAAGTATTTTCTCTAAATTAGTTTCACAAACTATAAAGCAGTTATCGTTATTTGCTCCAAGTCGTTCGGCACGAAGTTTAATTTGCTTCGCACTTTCTTCTCCAGATACATATAGGGTTTTATAGTTTTGAAGTTTTAATACAGTCTGTAGAACTAAGGTAGATTTACCAATGCCTGGTTCGCCACCTATAAGAACTAAAGAACCTGGAACTAATCCGCCACCAAGAACTCTGTTAAGTTCTTGATCGTTCATATCCATACGAAATTCATTTTCTGTTTGGATATTCTTCAACAATAAAGGTTTTGATTGAGCAGAATCGTAATTCGATAAAGGTAATTGGTGCGAGTTTGTTTTGCTTACTATTTCTTCTACATAAGAATTCCATTCTCCACAAACGGGACATTTACCGAGCCACTTGGGGGAGTCGTTTCCACATTGAGAACAAACGTAAGCTATTTTGTTTTTAGCCATAATAAAATATGTTATTAAACATAATGGTCATTATGTTTTCAAAAAGTCTTTTTCTTTTTTATCTGTTTCTTAGATGTTTATAACCCTAAGTATCTACACCTATAAACCATTTTATAGGTGTAGATTAGTAGTTATTTTATACCACATCTTTTCATTAATGCTTCAGTTGAAGGCTTCTGACCTCTAAACTTAATATAAAGATTCATTGGATCTTCGGTATTTCCTTTAGTAAGGATATTCTCTAAGAATGAATTTGCCACATCTTTGTTGAGTATTCCTTTTTCTTTGAACAATGCGAACGCATCGGCATCTAAAACTTCTGCCCATTTATAAGAATAATAACCAGCCGAATAACCTCCAGAAAATATATGAGTAAAAGCTGACGATATACTCGAACCTTCAATTAATGGTAGTATTTGAGTTTGGTTAATTGATTTGTACTCAAATGTTAGAATATCGTCTGTGTATGGAGTTGTGATTGTGTGATAAGCCATATCTAACATACCGAACGAAAGCTGACGTAAACACATATAACCAACATTAAAATTAGTAGCATCAATAATTTTTTGTACTAATTCTTGAGGAATTTTCTCGCCAGTTTCGTAATGTACAGCAAACATATCAAGATATTCTTTCTCTAATAAGAAATTTTCCATAATTTGAGAAGGAAGTTCTACAAAATCTCTTGATACATTGGTTCCCGAAAGATTTGGATATGTTGTGTTTGCAAACATTCCGTGTAGTGCGTGCCCAAACTCGTGAAGGAAAGTTTGTACTTCATCAAATGTTAGTAAAGCTGGTTTTGTAGCTGTTGGTTTTGTGAAGTTCATAACAATAGAAACGTGAGGACGTTGCATTTTGCCTTTACGTATTTCTTGTCCTTGAAAATCTGTCATCCAAGCTCCTGCGCTTTTTCCTGCTCTTGGGTGAAAGTCGGTATAAAGTACTGCTAAGTAATTATCATCTTTATCAAACACCTCGAAGGCTTCAACATCTTTATGATAAACATCTATTTTGTTGTTTTTCTTAAACGTAATACCATACAACTCAGTAGCCAAGCCAAATACTCCTTTTTTTACATTTTCTAATTCAAAATACGGACGCACCATTTCATCATTCAAATCAAATTTTGCATCTTTAAGTTTTTCTGAGTAATAAGAGAAATCGTAAGGCATCACCTTTATGCTTTTACCTTCCTTACCGATAGCAAAGCCTTGAACTTCGCGATATTCTTCGTGTGCTGTTCTTTCAAATCCTGTTAATAGTTCGTTTAGTAAATCATAAACATTTTCAGAATTAGAAGCCATACTATTTCTTAGCGACATTTCGGCGTACGTGTTATAACCTATAAGTTTAGCAATTTCCAAACGAGTGTTTATTATCTTTCTTATAAGGTCTATATTATCAAAATCGCCACCTTTACTTCTTGTTGTGTAAGCTGTATAAAGCTCTTTACGAAGTTCTCTGTTGTCGGCGTATTTCATAAAAGGAATATAGCTTGGTGCCGACAAATCGAATATCCACCCCTCCTCTCCTTTTGCTTTAGCTTTAGAAGCCGCTTCACTTAATACATCTTCAGGGATACCGCTTAATTTTTCTTTATCTTTTATTAATAAGGTGTAAGCATTTGTAGCTTTTAGCACATTCTGACCAAAATTTAATGTATGCAAACTTAGCTCTGACGACAATTCTCTGTATTTATTTTTGTCTGCTTCATTAAGATTTGCACCATTATTAACAAAACCATCAAAAGTTTTTTCCAATAATCTTAGTTGTTCTGCATTTAATGAGAGTTTATCTTTTTCGTCGTAAACTACTTTAACTCTATTAAATAAATCCTCATTCAGATTGATATTGTTTGAGTGAGTTGTAAGTTTAGCCTGAACATTTTGAGCAATAAGCATAATTTCTTCATTACTCTCGGCGTGTAACACAGGGAAAAAAGCGCCAATAACTTTGCTCAATAAAGCCCCCGAATACTCTAAAGCCTCTATTGTGTTTTCGAAAGTTGGCTTTTGTTTATTATTTACTATTTTGTCTATCTCTTTATTTTGTTCGGCGAAAGCAGCATCAAAGGCAGGCTCATAATCACTTGTTTTTATCTTACTAAAAGGAATTGTTCCTCTTGGGGTATTATACTTCTCTAAAATAGGATTTTTTGCGTTTACCATACTAATAGACGTTATTAATAAAACAGTTAAAAATATTTTCTTTATCATATCAAAATTAATTAAAACAATTTACTCATTTATTCATTATACTTATAATGAAAGCTTAATAGAAGTTACAAAATTAAGTATTTTATTTGAATTTATGGATTATAGAAGTATAGGAAAATAAATATTCCTTATATTTGCTCTTGAAAATAGATTATATGTTTAAGCGAGTTATTACATTATTATTCATCTTTACACTATCTACTCATTATTCTTTTTCTCAGAAAGTAGGATTGGTTCTTAGTGGAGGCGGTGCTAAGGGTGCCGTTCATATAGGAATTATTAAAGCTTTAGAAGAAAACGACATTCCTATCGATTGTATATCAGGAACTTCTATCGGGGCTATAGTTGGTAGTTTGTATGCTATGGGATATTCTCCCGAAGAAATGCTTGAACTAATAATGTCGGAAGATTTTTATCATTGGCAAACAGGTAAGGTTGAAGAAAATTATCAGTTTTTCTTCCGTAAGCCACCCGACGATCCTTCGTTTGTGAAGTTTAATATCTCATTGAAAGACTCTATCGATTTAAGGGAGTCGCTTATGCCTAACAGTATTATCAATCCTATTCAGATGAATCAGGCTATCGTTCAGTTGTTTTCACAAGCCGAAGCTCAATGTGGAGGTAATTTTGATAACCTTTTTGTTCCTTTTCTTTGTATTGCCTCAGATATTTATAATAAAAAAGCCATAGTTTTTAGAGAAGGAAGTCTGGGTAATGCTGTAAGATCTTCAATGACTTTCCCTTTATTCTTCAAACCAATTCTAAAAGATAGTGTTCCTCTTTGGGACGGCGGTATTTACGATAACTTTCCTGTAAGACCAATGAAAGAGGCTTGGCAGCCCGATTTTATTATAGGTTCGGTGGTTGCTGGTATTAATTCTAAATCGCCTTCCGAACAAACTTTGTACGACCAGATAGAGAATATGGTTATGCAAAAAACTGAATACTCTGTTAACCCTGAAGACGGTATAATGATGCGCTTTAAGCTTGAAGATGTAAATCTGTTAGACTTCCAAAAGGCACAAACCCTTTTCGATTTAGGATATACAACTACTATAGAAATGATTGATTCTATAAAAGGGCGGATAGATAAAAGAGTAAAAAAAGAAGAGGTTGATGTTAGAAGAGCCGAATATAAGCAGTCTCTCCCACCCTTAGTTTTTAGAAATATAAACATATCGGGTATTACAGAGTCTCAGAAAGATTATATTGAAAGTCAGATACGCCGAGATAGCGAAGACAAATTCACGATGAACGATTTTAAGCATACTTATTTCCGTTTGCTGTCTAACTCAAAGATAAAAGAGATATATCCTTCCGCAAAATACGATTCCGAAACAAACACTTTCGATTTGTATTTAGATATAGAGATGAGTGAAGAAGTTGTTGTTTCTTTTGGGGGAAATGTATCTTCCGAAAGTGCAAACCAGATGTTTTTAGGAGTTGGCTACCAAAGTCTAACTCAATATTCTATGTCTGTTAACTTAGATATGCACTTAGGTAATGCTTTTAACGGAGCTTCACTACAAGGTAGATTAGAAATACCAACTAAAATACCTTTCGATGTATCGGCTTTAATATCTTATAGTTCGCGTAAATTCTACGAAAGTGAGAAACTGTTTATAGATACCGATTTATCAACATTTTCAAACCAGCGCGAAACTTTTGCTAAGTTAGGAATAGGATTACCTTTTAGGAGTAAAGGCAAAATAGACATTACGGCTGGGTTTGGAGAGCTTGAAGATAAATATTATCAAAACTTGTCAGGACCTTTATTAGAGGCAGAGTTCGACAAAAGTGTATATAAGTTATTTAACTTCGGTTTGTATTATCGCAAAAATACTCTTAATGCTAAACAATTTGCTACAACAGGGCAAAATCACTCGTTGTATGCACAATATATTAAGGGAAAAGAATCTTTTAAACCTGCAAACAGAGTTAAGAGTAACACAAAAACAAATCAATCTTATATTCAGCTGAATGCAAATCTTACTAATTATCACACAATTAGTTCGGTGTTTAATTTAGGATATACTTTTGAGGGAGTAGTATCGAGTAAAAACTTGTGGCACAACTACAATTCGTCGGTGTTGCAAGCGCCAGGCTTTACCCCTACTCCACACAGTATGTTGGTATACAACGAAGCATTTCACGCCAATCAATACTTGGCCGCTAATATTATACCTATTGTAAAACTCAACTCGGTATTTCACGTTCGAGGCGACTTCTACGCTTTCCTTCCTATTTATGCTATAAAAAGGAATAGCGACAATTCGGCTTACAATGGAAAACTGTTCAAAGACCCTGCATATTCGGGAGAAATAAGCATAGTTGCACAATTTCCTTTTATGAATGTAAGTGTTTATGTTAACAATTACAGTTATCCGAAAAACAACTGGAACTTTGGTTTGAACATCGGATACCTAATCTTCGGACCTAAGTTTATAGCAAACTAAATATTGATTGTGAACGGATGTTAATCATAACTTGACAAACGTCTTAAAATATTGTATCTTTGCATTAGCAAAAACTAAAAGGCTGCTAAGAAGTAACTCTTAGCAGCCTTTTTTGTTGTGTATTACGAAAAAAACTCGGTGTTTTTCTACTTGGAAAACACCGAGTTTCGACCAAAAGACACTGAGTTTCCAAAAAATCTCTGTGTCTTTTTTCTGAACCTTACTGTGTTTGTCGTTTACTCCTGTGGCTGTATATTATTTGTTCAAGAGATATAATCCTGAAATTGCTTTAGATTATACCCTACCTTCTTTGCCTAAGTTTTCTATACACATAGACCCTATGGTACTAACTATGGGGTGTGCAGTATTGTTTCTCTTAATAGGAGATACTTTGTTTAGAAGTTATAGATTTAAGAAAACACAACAAAACAACAATATTAAGTAACTCGCCGAGCTCTTATGTAGCGAGTTGACCAATAATTATTAGTGCTATAATCTTCGGTAACTCCACTTTTCATTGAAACGTGAATAAACTTAAAAGTATTATCGGTATAGGTTTCTACAACTATACCAACGTGCCCTACTTTTGACGAACTACTTCCTTTGAAAAACACTAAGTCGCCAGGCTTTATATCACTCTTTTTTATCTCTTTACCAACTTTAGATTGCTCTACAGAGTTGCGAGGCAGATTATAATTAAAGTTTTTAAATACATATTGCACATACCCCGAGCAATCAAAACCCTGAGGTGAAGTTCCTGCCACCTTATATTTTACTCCTATATATTTACGAGCAAACGACAATAGCTGTTTAGTATCTTTGTTATCTTTGGTTTTTTTTACGTCTTTACTTTGCTCATACACATAATCATAACGTTCTTTTTTCTGTGCATATTTAGAAGAAGAACAAGACGCGAACAAAATAATAACTAAAAGTGAATAAAAAAGTAATCTTAGTTTCATACAAGTAATCTATACAGCGCAAATATATAAAAAAATAGTTAACTTTGCGGCAAATAATTATATAGAGATGAATAAGATTGTTAAAAAAGAGGTTTTATCTCAGAATGTAGTGAAGTTGGAAGTAGAAGCTCCTCTTATTGCTAAATCGAGAAAAGCAGGTCATTTTGTTATTGTGAAATTAGGCAAATACGGAGAACGTATTCCTCTTACCATCGCTGGCGCCGATACAAATAAAGGTACCATTGACTTAGTAATTCAGAATGTCGGTAAATCTTCTAAGAAAATATGCGAACTTAATGAAGGTGATTTTATTACCGATTTGGTCGGACCTTTAGGCAAAGCAACTCATATAGAAAACTTCGGAACTGTAGTTTGTGCTTGTGGAGGTGTGGGAACTGCTCCTATGTTACCTATTATAGAAGCGATGAAGAAAGCAGGCAACAAAGTTATTACTGTTCAGGCAGCTCGCACTAAAGAACTTATTATACTTGAAGACGAAATAAAGAAATATTCAGACGAAGTTGTTATAATGACAGACGATGGGTCGTATGGCAATAAAGGACTTGTTACTAACGGTATAGAAGATGTTATTAATCGCGAAAAGGTAGACTTGTGTGTTACTATTGGTCCGGCAGTAATGATGAAATTTGTTTCTCTGCTTACACAGAAATATAACATACCAACAGTTGCATCTCTTAATACTATTATGGTAGACGGCACAGGTATGTGCGGAGCGTGTCGTGTTACTGTTGGTGGCAAAACTAAGTTTGTTTGTGTTGATGGTCCTGAGTTTGACGCACACCAAGTAGATTTCGATGAGATGATGATGAGGTTAAATTCTTATAAAGATTTTGAATAATGGCTATAAATACAGAATATTTGAAAGCTCAACGTAACGAGCCTTGGAGAGAGGAACTAAGAAAAAGCACAAAAAACAAAGAACGTGCCGATATTCCTCGTGTAAAGATGCCTGAATTAAATGCCGAATATCGTAGTAAAAACTATGAAGAAGTAAACTTAGGTTTATCTTTAGATCAAGCTTTACTTGAGGCTAAACGCTGTCTCGACTGTCCCGACCCTCAATGTATGACTGGTTGTCCGGTAGAAATCAACATTCCTAAGTTTATTAAAAACATAGAAAGAAACGAAATACTTGAAGCAGCTAAAACTCTTAAAGAAACATCAGCCCTTCCTGCTGTATGCGGACGAGTTTGTCCTCAAGAAAAACAATGCGAAAGCAAATGTATTCATCTTAAAATGAAGAAAGAAGCAGTTGCTATTGGCTATCTCGAACGCTTTGCCTCAGATTATGAAAGAGAAAGTGGTTCTATATCGGTTCCAGAACTTGCAAAAAGTAATGGTATTAAGATTGCAGTAGTAGGTTCTGGTCCTGCTGGTTTATCTTTTGCTGGCGATATGGCTAAATATGGCTACGATGTAACTGTGTTTGAAGCACTACACGAAATTGGAGGTGTATTAAAATATGGTATTCCTGAGTTTCGTTTACCTAATGATATAGTAGATGTAGAGATAGATATACTTCAAAAGATGGGCGTTAAGTTTATCACTAATTGTATAGTTGGTAAAACTATAAGTTATGAAGACTTACAAGAAGAAGGTTTCAAAGCTATATTTGTAGCGAGTGGAGCCGGACTTCCTAACTTTATGAATATACCAGGAGAAAATCTTTCTGGAGTATTATCTTCTAACGAATATCTTACTCGTGTAAACCTAATGTCGGCAAATAAAGAAGAATCAGACACTCCTGTCTTCTTTGGTAAAAATGTTGCCGTTGTAGGTGGAGGTAACACAGCTATGGACTCTGTTAGAACTGCTCGTCGCTTAGGTGCTGAGAAAGCAATGATAGTTTACCGTCGTTCGGAAGAAGAAATGCCTGCGCGCTTAGAAGAAGTTAAGCATGCAAAAGAAGAAGGCGTTATTTTTATGAACTTAAATAATCCTATTGAGTATATTGGAGATGACAAAGGTAGAGTAAAACAAATGGTTGTTCAGAAAATGGAACTTGGAGAACCCGATGCTTCTGGCAGAAGAAAACCAGTAGAAATACTCGGAGCAACAGAAACTATAGATGTAGATATGGTAGTTGTTGCTATAGGGGTCTCTCCTAACCCACTTATTCCAAGTGCATTTGAAGGATTAAACGTTAGCAAATGGGGAACTATTATAGTTAATCAAGATACTTTACAGACAGACCTTCCAGATGTTTTTGCTGGTGGCGATATCGTTAGAGGTGGAGCTACTGTTATTCTTGCTATGGGCGACGGACGAAAAGCAGCCGCTGCAATGCACAAAGCATTGACAGAAAAGTAAAAATTACGATTACAACATAAGAAAAGAGTTAAGGCAGGCATAAAAAGCTTGCCTTAACTCTTTTATTTTACTGCTCAACAAGTTACGGAGAGTGAATAGAGAGAAATAAAACTACATGGAGAGTATGTTTTTGTAGTTATTTTTAATACCTTTACCCTTTGAGAAAACAAAAATAAGTTTTACCTTTAATAAATATATCTTATGAATAAGCTCAATAAGTATTTCTTACTCTTGATTTGTACTTGTTGTATTTCTTTGCCAAGTATATTTTCACAAACTGTAGAACAAGTTTATGGTTTAAGGATTAAATCTGCAAACGATTTCATTTACAACATTCCTTATCCTATAAGCATTGATAGCACACAAGTTACAAACAAAGGTGTTCACCCTTCACGATTGAAGTACCAAAATGTGGTAGAAATTTATAATAACGGGAAAAAGAGGGTTGTCTTTGGAGATGATGAATGTTATCTGTTTTTATCAAAAACAATAGTATTACCAAATGAAAGGAATAAACAACATAGCTGTTCCGTCTCATTGAATTACAAAAGTGAAATAGATAGCGTGCGCTTTATTATTACAGCTTTAGATAAATACGAGAATACGTTATACTCCGATTCAGCTTTCCTGAACAAGACAGACCAGTGGACTGATTTGACTTTCAATTTTCACAAAGAAAAAACACAGGCAATCAATCTTATTTTGTTTCGAGACGGACGTTACGATGAAGACCAAGATCTAAGTCTTTACTTAGATAGAATAAGTGTTCGTTTGGGAGATCAAGAGCTAAACGATAGACTTGTTGATTCTTTGGTGGAGAAAGATAAAATTCAACTTAATCCCAAAGCTATTGTTAAGCTGTCATCTCAAGATATAAACTCTTTTTCGGCAATCAAAGAATGGAAAAATAAAAAACTTATAGCACTTGGAAGTAGTCTTGAGAACATTGATGACATATTGAACGCTCAGGTGCAAAGTATGAAATACCTTATCTCTTCTGAGAATTGCAAACTGATTTTACTAGAAGTTCCAGTTAATTTATGCACACGATGGAATCTATATCTTCAAGGAATTTGGACTGAGGTAGATGAAGGTAAGTTAAATGAAGAACTGAAAGATAATGTTGCTCAACCTCAAATTTGGTTTGACTTCTTCAAATGGGTCAGAAAATACAATATGACAGCTAAAAATCCTGTACGAGTAGCTGGAACAAAATTAGATGTTAACCAACATTGGTGGTTGAAAGATTATTTATTAACTCTTTCTGACAACGAAAAAGATTCCATTTACATACAGAAAGCTTTAACTAATTTTTATAGAAAAGAAATTGTAGAGGAGCTTAAAGAATATATCTTGCAATCGTCAATTGTAAAGAAATTAAACAAGCAAGATTGTCAATATTTAATGTATACGTTAGATGTGTGGAGCATATCTCCACTAATGTACATAGGGTACGAAAGTGATGAAAGTAGACTTACAAGCTTTGAGAGTCACACAAAACGTATAGAGCAAGCTATTGATATATATTTATCGTCCAACGAAAAGGCAATTCTTATAGCTCCTTTGAGGCGCATAAACAAACGATACCCTCTACTTAATATAGCAGAAAAGTACGGAGAAGATATAAAATCAGACCAATTAGGTTCTTATTTACATCAACGCTACGGTAAAAAATACTTTGCCGTTAGCTTTCAACTTGGAGAAAGACCTCAGAATCATAATTGGATTCCTAAGAGCAACCAAGAGTATAACTTCCATACGTTTCCTTTTGCATTTGAACGAGCTGCATTGGATACTAAACTTGATTACTTTTACTATCCTTCCAATAAGATACCCGATGGCATTATGGGATTGAATATGTATTTTAGACCAAGTGGCATTAATAACATTCCTTTTCGTTATTGTTATATACCCTATCATTTCGATGCTTTGGTATTTATCTCTGATTGGATAGTTCTGATTTGAATGTATATAAAAAACAAGCCGTGAATAAATCAGATTCATTCACGGACTTATTGTTTGCTTTCCTATAATCATAGTAATACAATTAAATCAAGTAAGAATAAGTAGGCACTCTTAATTTTTCTCTCTCTATTTCTGACACACGAGAGAAATGATGTTTCTTGTTCCCTTTTTTAGTGAATAAGTCCATCTGCCTTTCTCTTTTTATTGGAGAAACGGTATTCGAAATCTCATTGGATTTATAATCCTTAGATTTGTCGTAATTTGATATAATTCTTGAATTTTTCATAAGCATCTACATGACTCATGCAATTACTAATACAAATGTATTAATTTATTCAACAACTAAACAAATAACTACAATAAAAAGATTATTATTGTGGCTTATTTAGAATGATTGCTAAATAATACAAGAGATTTTTGTATACTAATATTGATGTGAAAATAATCTTAGTAAAATGATTGCTAAGAAGTTATTAGCCCCCTCTCCTTTCTTATTAGATACCCTTTGCCTTTGTTACTAAATAGGCGAGTTGCTTCTTACTAGATACCCCCTGTTGCTCTTAGTAGATACCCCTTGCCGTTCTTAGGAGATACCCGATGTCGCTCTTAGTAGAACCGCCTAATCTCTCTTAGTAGAACCACCCCGTCGTTCTTAGTAGAGAGACATCGCCTCTCTTAGTAGAGACACGAGGGGTCTCTACTAAGAGAGAAGACCCAAAGTGAAGCTTTGCATTTTTAGGAGATATTCACTACCTTTACCCATTGAAAAACAATATGATACAGAATGAAAAACTTAGTGCTTACTTGTTGCCTTACTTTGTTTTTGAGTTTGTTGTATTCTGAAATATATTCGCAAGCAATATTAAAACAGTATACAAATATACCTACTATGTATATAGATACCGAAGGAGGAATACCTGTAACAAGTAAAACCACCTACATACCTGCCGTTGTTAATATTGTAAGTAGTGATACTACTGAAAATCTGAGTATGATTACAGAAATAAGAGGACGAGGAAACGGCACTTGGGGTAAACCAAAGAAACCATACCGCATTAAATTAAGCAAAAAAACTAATCTTCTTAATATGCCAGCAAAAGCTAAAATATGGACAATGTTGGCTAATCAAGCTGATAAAACATTAATGAGAAATGCTCTTGCTTTTAAGATAGGAGAACTGGTTGAGTTGGAGTTCACTCCTTCTGGGCGTTTTGTCGATTTGGTATTCAATGGCGAATATCAGGGTAACTATTTTGTTGCAGATCAAATAAGAGTGGAAAAAGATAGAGTTGATATTGAAGAACAAGAGCCTTTTGATACTGAATTACCTGACATAACTGGAGGGTATCTTTTGGAGTTAGATGGCTATGCTTCGTCTGAACCTAAATACTTTGTCAGCGGCAAAGGAGTACCCATTACGGTTAAGTATCCTAATGATGATGAAATAAGTGATGCTCAAATGGAATACATTGAAGAGCATATAAATAAGTTTGAATCTCGATTGTTTGCCAAAAATTTCAAAGACTCAATAGAGGGTTATAGACCTTGGATTGATGAGCATTCTTTAATTAACTGGTATATAGCTTGCGAACTCACTGGAAATCCCGATTGTTTTTGGAGCACGTATATATATAAACGCAGAAATAACAACAAAATATTCTTTGGTCCTTTGTGGGATTACGACATAGCTTTTAATAACGACCATCGTATGGGAAATGCGGAAGAAAAACTAATGAGAAATTATGCTCATTATCCTATAAACAAACAATGGTTGATGCAAATAAGTAGAGATGAATGGTTTCATAAAGCGGTAAAAGAACGTTGGAATCAATTAATAGAAAACAAGTTAGAGGAAAAGCTTTTAGCTTTTATCGATGATACTCGAAATCTTATTTATGAATCGCAAGAGTTAAACTACAATATATGGGGACCTGTACATCAAGCAAGCCATCTCGAATATTATCTTTTCGATACTTACGATGAAGGTGTTGATTATCTATCCGATTATATTAAAGTAAGAATTGCTTACCTTACTGAAAGTTTCAATACGAATATAGAACCTTATACTCCTTTTGAGCCTGAGAATTATTATTATATGATAAAGAACGATGCCGCTGATAAATTTATAAGCGTTGTTGACAACTCTACCCTACCCGATGCTGCTTTATGTATATGGGACGAAGAGAAAGATAATTATTCGCAACACTGGGAAATCGTATCTACAGATACCGACAACGAATATCAGATAATCAACAGAGCTTCGAAGCTCGCTATTTGGAATGAAAATTTAGCTAAAGACATATTACAAAAAGAATCTGACTCTAATGATATTAATCAACGCTGGAAGCTTGAACAAATATATGATAATAATGGAGTTGTTGGTCTTACGAATATAGCTTCTTCATCTGCATTAGATAACAGAGGCGGAGCTAAAAACAATGGCAATCTTCTTATTGGCTGGACTTCAGAAACAACATCGAACGCTAATCAACAATGGAGATTTGTTAAAGTAGAACCTATAAATCCCGAAGAACCTAATATTCCCGACAATGTAAAAGACGTAAAGTTCAGTAGAGTATATATTACGTCAAATCCTATAAGTAAGTCTGATGGTATAACAATAATACTTCCTGAAAATGTATCGGGAAGTATTATTGTTGAGTTGTTTAATGTAAAGGGTAATCGACTGTTTAATAAGAATTACAGAAACTTACAAGAAATACACCTTGCAATTCCATCAATCAATAAAGGGATATACATACTAAGAATAACTACAAAAGATATTCTGTATAATCAAAAACTGTTTGTTTTAGAGTGATTATCCCTTCGCTGCTATTTCGTATATTGCACGAGCATCAGCCATCTCTAACTTACGGAAAGCTCCAATAGTTTCTCCGTTATTAATCCGAAGTTGTTTAACTAATGTATCTATATCAGAAGCTTTAGCTCCAAGTTCGTTAAAGTTTACAGGTAAGCCTATCGACTTAAAGAAGTCTTTTATAGCTGATATACCTTTAAGAGCTGTCTCTTTTTTGTCGGAACTTTCGGTTATTCCCCATACATTTACAGCAAAACGAACAAAACGATTAACATCAGAAGAATAAACATATTGCATCCATGCAGGAAACATTACAGCTAAGCCTGCTCCGTGAGCAACATCATACAATGCACTTAGTTCGTGCTCTAATTCGTGCGATGCCCAGTCTTCTTCTCTTCCTACACCACATATACCATTATGAGCAACAGTTCCTGCCCACATTATATTTGCACGAGAATTGTAATTATTTGGTTCGGCAATAACAATCGGAGCTTCTTTTATTATAGATTTAAGAATAGCTTCGCACATATTATCGGTTAGTTCAACCCCTTGTGTTTTTGTAAAATACCTTTCCATAACGTGTGCCATCATATCGGCAATGCCACAAGCTGTTTGGTATGCAGGCAAACTAAAAGTAAGCGTTGGATCCATTATAGCAAACACAGGACGAAGACGCTCACCGCCTGCTCCTCTTTTCAGCATTCCCTCTGTTTTTGTTATAACCATACTATTAGAAGCCTCGCTACCAGCAGCCGGAATAGTAAGTATTGTTCCTAAAGGCAAAGCTTTGGTTATAGAAACAGTTCCTTCGAAGAAATTCCAAAAATCTCCAGCATAAGGAACTCCTGCTGCTATTGCTTTTGCAGAGTCTATAACGCTACCACCTCCTACTGCAAGAATAAAGTTTACGTTTTCTTTTCTACAAAGTTCTATTCCTTCATAAACAAGTGTGTCAAGAGGATTAGGTTGCACCCCTCCTAACTTAATATATTCTATAAATTCATTTTGAAGAAGACTTTCTACTTCTTTAAGCAAACCACTACGCTCTGCGTGTTTACCTCCATAATGAATTAATACTTTCGTTGCATTATACTTTTTAAGTAAAGCAGCTGTACGCGAAATCGTATCTTTACCGAAAACGAATTCGGTAGGCGAACAAAATCTAAAGTTATTCATATCTGTATTCGTTTGTTAAATACTTTTTAATATCAGAGAAGGGTAAATGTATAGTTGTTGTTCCTAAAGAATAAGGCCCTATTTCGTAAGGATTATAGATAAATGTTATTCCTTCTTCGTCAATATAGAAGTTGTTGGTAGGAACAATCTTGTTTATTTCATATCCTTCATTTTTCAGTTCATTTATATTCTCGAACTCTTTAGAATCTAACAAAGCGTTTACCAATAAAGGTTTCAATCCTTCTATTGAAGTTGGAATTAAAATATCGCTGTATTTAATTAATTTAGCTTCCGATAGTTTAACGGTAAAACCTTTAGTTATTTCCATTCCGTGAGCACCACCATCGTAATTGTAAGTAGTTATTGTATAACTTATTAAATCGTTATTGTTAAGATAGAAATTATTAGTCATAGTAAACTCCTTACTCAAAGCCATTATAGTTTGAGGAAAGTTGTTTTCACTTTGTTCTATTTCGCTAACCATTTTTTGTGTTTCTCTTGAAGATGTAAAATCATCATATTCAGAAAGCATCTTAGAATAGAAAAGTCGAAGAGCTTCTTCTGGTGTAAATTCCGAATACACTTCTCCTAAACCATTAGTTATAAATAATTTTTGAAGATTTTCAAGAGTTACTTGATCGCGATAAGCTTTAGGGTATGTAAATTGCATTTTACAAACAAATCCAGGAAACTTTTCGCGGTCGTAAGCGTAAAACTCTTCATTAAGATATGAAGTGTCGTATTTTATCCTGTTACCCGCATAGTAAAGATTTGCCCAACGAAATAAAGAGCATTCGGGTTTCATATAAACATACAATTCAGAGTAAGGAACAAATATATCAATCAAACTAAGAGCAAACGATCCTACATCGTATCTATTATATATAAAGGTAATACCTTTGTCGTTGGCAATAAAATTATCTGATGGAGGAATTTGAGTAGTTGTAAATCCTAAGTCTATCATTACTTCTTCGTTGGCAAACATTCTTTCTTCCATTAAACTCTTAGTTATAAGCTCCGATATTTTATCTTCTACATCATTGTAAAATATATCTTGGTAAGAAATGTTTTTACCAGTTTCTATATCGTAAACTAAACCTTTTGTGTAAGACGACGCATGCGGTCCGCCTTCGTATTCGGTTACATTAATTACCTGACTAACTATACTACCTTTATTAAACTTGATAGTATTTCGCATTGTTTTATCGAAATTGTAGTGGTAGCCAAAGTCATTAACCGTTTCTCCTTTCGCTTTAGCATTTTTCTCATCAAGTTTATATAATCCCGACTTTTCGAAGGTTTCTTTATAGTTTTCCAGATAGTTTTTAGAATAAGCTTTAGTTGCCTTTTCTGGAGTCATTGAAGCATATTCTGCACCAAAAAATTCTTCTATAAAATACGATTGTAATTTAGTTTGTAATTCTTTATTTATTGCAGTATGAGGATAAAAGAAATTAATCCTCAAATTACACGAAGGGTTGTTTTTCTTCCCGTATAGGTTGTACGATTTAACTTCTTCTACTCCTAAAAACCTGAAATCATTGTCCCTATAAATAGATGTTTGAGCCACTATATTTATAATAAAACAACACAAACTAAAGCTTAATACTACCTTCTTCATAAATTATTAAAATTTAATATCTTGAACTATTACTTGTTCTGTTTTTGCAAAAAGTTCAGGGAAAGACGTCTCCTTTACTGATATAGGCTCTTGAATTATAAATTCAAGTGTATTGCATAGACTTAGAGGAAAAGCTCCCCACTTTGTCATTTTCCACGAATTGTTAATAGTAACAGGAACAACATAAGCCGATGGCGCATATTTACAAAGAATTTTCAATCCGTTTTCGGCGAAGCGTCCTGGTTTTCCTGTTTTACTGCGTGTTCCTTCAGGAAATATTACAACAGCTCGTTTGTTTGTTTCTATATATTGCCCCATTTCTTTAATTGCAGTTAGAGCCTGTTTCGAATCTTTTCTGTCAATAAGTACCGACCCTCCATGATTTAGATTGTACGAAATACTGGGAATTCCTTTTCCTAACTCAATCTTACTAACAAATTTAGGATGTGCTTTCCTCATAATCCAACCAATAGTAGTTATATCGTATAAACTTTGATGATTGGCGGCAATTATAAGAGGCACTCCTTCCGGAAGTTTGTCTAGGTTCTTTATTTTGTACCTTGTACCTAAAACGTATGTATTCGCTACCAAGAAGAAAAATAGTATATCTACACTCTTTTTATGTGCTTCATAGCCAAACAAGTTGAAACAAATCCACTGCACAATATGAAAAAACACTAACGTGAATCCAAAAAGCAGATAATAGATAACAGAAAGAGGATATGCCAGTATTTTTTGCATTTAGATTCCTCCTTCTGCTGCTTTTGCTTTAAGAAATTCAGCCTTTAGTTTGGTAATAACTTCTTTTACACTTGATATTTTTTCAGACAAATGAACATTAATTCCTGAAAAGGCGTATCCTTTCTTCATATTGCCTCTGGCTGCCTGATAAAGACATTGAACAATACAATATGGACTTTTAGTATAATCGCAGGTTTTTATACAATGGAAAGGACAGTTTTTAGGTTTCTCCAAACCTTTTTCTACACTTTGAATAAACTCACCATCAATCGCTCTTCCAGGCATTCCTACCGGACTTTGAATAATCTTTATATCTGTTTGTTTTGCATTTACAAACACTTCTTTGAATGTATCTGATGCATCACACTCTTTAGTTGTAACAAATGTAGTTCCCATTTGCACACCCGAAGCTCCCATTTCGATAAAACGAAGTATGTCTTCTCCTGTAGAGATTCCTCCAGCAGCAATAACCGGAATGTTTTTCTCTTCTTTGTATAAGCTGGCAATGTTTACCACTTCAGGAATAAGCTGTTCCAGAGAATAATGCTCATCTTCAAGTTGGTCTACTTTGAAACCTAAGTGTCCACCTGCTTTTGGACCTTCTACAACAATAGCATCTGGTAAATATCCAAAGTTGTTTTTCCATTTGTCGCAAATAATTTTAGCTGCTCGCGAAGACGATACAATAGGAACCAATTTAGTTCTGCTTTCGCTTGTTAAATAAGAAGGTAAATCGAAAGGTAGTCCTGCTCCAGCAAAGATAATATCAACCTTTTCGGCTATAGACGTTTTTACCATATCGGCATAATTGCTTAATGCAACCATAATATTGACTCCAACTATACCTTTTGTCTTTTCTTTAGCTTTTGATATTTCTTCTTTTAATCCTAAAATACATTTGTTTAAATAATCTCCTGGATATTTATTGTAGATTAAACCTAAACCTGCACACGAAATAACGCCAATACCTCCTTCGTTAGCTACTGCCGAAGCTAATCCCGATAAAGAGACTCCAACTCCCATACCTCCTTGAATTACTGGAAGCTTTACTTCCAGATTTCCTATAAAAAATGACTTCATCTAATTTGATAAAAATATTAGTCGACAAAGTTATGAAAATAAATTAACAAACTCGGGAGAACTGAGTGTTTTTCATATAAAAACACAATGCAAAAGCCGCTGAGAAATACATCTCAACGGCTTTATACTATTTTTTTTAACGTTTATCGAATACTGATTAACAGTCGTTAGTTACTTTTTCTAATTTCTTTAATATAGAGAACATAAAGATAGCAGATATTAAGCATAATGCTACAAGTATACCCCATACTAACCAAAGAGGTAATCCTCCCCATAAGTAACCAATAATAGCTACTAAGTAGTTACCGATTGCCGTTGCAGCAAACCAGCCTCCCATCATTAATCCTTTATATTTAGGAGGAGCTACCTTAGATACAAACGAAATACCCATCGGACTTAATAATAATTCTGCGAATGTTAATACTAAGTAAGTACTTATCAACCAGTTTGGAGATACTAAAGTATCGCTAACACCACCTGTTGCTTTTAATTCTTCAGGAGTTGCTAATCCCATAGAGCCTACTGCTAAAATTAAGAAACCTAAAGCTGCGATAACCATACCGATTCCGATTTTACGAGGAGCTGATGGCTCTTTGCCTTTGCTCGCTAACGCACCAAATATAGCAAGCGATACAGGAGTAAGCACTACTACAAAGAAAGGATTAAACTGTTGGAATATTTGTGGGAATACATCTACAGAGTCGTTTGCTTGCATATAATTGAAAACAAGAGCTGCTACGGCTGCGGCAAAGATACCGCCTCCTATTGCTTTCGCTTTGGCAGCAGCAGATTGGAATATATTAAACAAAGCATAAACTGCAATTATAATAAAAGTAAGATTCAACACATCGAAACCTATTCTATCTAATCCTGTGGCAGCGTTGGCTGTATAGTCGCGAGCAAAGAATGTCATTGTAAGTCCGTTTTGGTGGAAAGACATCCAGAAGAAGATAACAACAGAGAACACTAAAACTAAAGCAACAATTCTTTCTTTTGTTTGCTGAGGAGTAAGTTCTGCCTCTTTAGCAACAGTAGAATTGCCAGTAGCTTGTTGAGCTGCTAATTGTTTTGCATTGTAATCAGCGTGTTTGTATGTTTTTCTGAAACCAAGATATATCAACATAGATACAACAAGAGAGAAACAAGCAACAGCGAAACCGTAGTTGTAAGCTTCTGATAATTTATCTATATATAAGTTACTGAACTCTGTAAGTTCCATTCCTGCTTTTTGAGTAGCAGCTAAATTTGTAAATTCAGCTAAACCAGCAGGGTCCATTTCTTTAGTTGTATCTAAGAATTGATGAGCAAGATTAGGAATTTTAGCATTATAAACTAAACCTTCTTGACCTAAGAAATAGTTAGTTACCTTAGTAGCAGCCGTTGGAGCATATAAAGCGCCTAAGTTGATAGCCATATAGAAAATACTAAACGCATTGTCGCGTTGTGATTTATACTTAGGATCGTCGTACAAGTTACCAACCATAACTTGTAAGTTACCTTTGAATAAACCAGTTCCTGCTGCAATAAGGAATAAAGCGGCAAACATAATTCCCATTGATGCGCTATCTCTCGCCGTTGGTATCGACAAGAACAGATAACCAGCAAACATAACTATAATACCTATAGTTACTGTTTTACCATAACCGAGCCATTTGTCGGCGATTATACCTCCTACAAGGGGCATAAAATAAACTAACGCCAAGAAACCTCCGAAGATGGTTGACGTTGTACTTTCATCTAATCCAAACTTAGCTTGCAAAAACAATACGAATATCGCAAGCATAGTGTAATACCCGAATCTTTCTCCGGTATTAGCAAGGGCTAAAGCGTATAAGCCTTTAGGGTGATTGTTAAACATAGAGTTATTTTTATTGTTAGTAATTTATTATAAATTCAGCATTATTCTCGCAAAGATAGAAAATATTTAGGTTCTTTAAAGTAAAGAGACTTAAACTTTTTATACAAAAGTCAATCTATCCTTATTACACTCTTAACGCCTTTAACTTTTTGTATTTTGGAAAGTAGCTTTTGTACATCGCCAACATCGTGAACAAAAACTTCTATCTTTCCCTCGAAAAATCCGTCTTTCGACTCCATCGACATCTTTCTTGTGTTTACCAACAAGTCGTTAGTTATCACTTGTGTTATATCATTAAGAATCCCTATCCTATCTATTCCTTTTATTTCTAAGGTACAGGGGAAAGAAAAAGTATGACAATCGTCCCAAGTGCAAGCAACAATCTTATCTCCGTGATGAGTTTTTAGTTTAAGAGCTGGCTGACAAGAGATTTTATGAACATCTAATCTTCCGTCGGCACGTATAAAACCAAAGACTGCATCTCCTGGTATAGGACGACAGCAATTATACGTTACGAAGTTTTTTTGAAAATCTTCTTCTTTTAATAGAAAAACCTTCTTCTTATCTATTTTGTTATCAATTTTGTCTTCGCTTGTTTCTTTATCCGACGAGTTGTTTGATGATTGGTTTCCTACATTGAAAGCCTGTTTAACGTAACGCATAAAAACGTTTTCTTGCTTATCTTTAAGAAACTTCATAGGATTTTCGGGGAGCTTTATTAGTCCTTCGGCGTATGCATAAAAGAAGTCGTCTCTTTTATTATATCCAAAGTGAGGCAATAGCATATCTACTATTTTATTTCTTTGCTCGGGTTCCATATCTTTATAAAGTTCGGCAACTAAAGTTTCCCCTTCTTTGGTTTTTATTTTTCTTTGCTTTTTAAGATACGATACAATTTTTGTTTTAGCTTTAGCCGTTGTTACAAAAGACAACCATTCTTCTTGTGGGGTTTGGGCTTTTGAAGTTAATATTTCTACCTGATCTCCACTTTCTAACTTGTAACTTAGTGGCACTAATTTATGATTAATCTTTGCTCCTATACAACGATCGCCAAGATTACTATGTATAGCGTAAGCAAAATCGAGAGCGGTTGCGCTCTGAGGCAGAGTTCTCATCTCTCCTTTAGGTGTAAATATAAATATCTCGTCGCCATAAAGATTTAATTTAATAGTATCTAAAAACTCCATTGCATCAGAATTTTTATCTTCTAATATATCTTGTATGGTTTCCATCCAGTTGTCGAGTTCGGTTTGCTCTTGTATTTCAGAGGCGTTTCCTTTACTTTCTTTATATTTCCAATGAGCTGCAAATCCTTTTTCGGCTACATCGTCCATTTGTGTAGTTCTTATCTGAACCTCTATCCATTGTCCATCAGGACCCATTACTGTTAAATGTAAAGCTTGATAACCGTTAGCTTTAGGACGGCTTACCCAATCTCTTAATCTATCGGGGCGAACTTTGTAAATATCTGTAATTGCCGAATATATTTCCCAGCATTGTTGTTTAACTACAACATCGGGCTTTGGCTCAAAAATTATTCGAACGGCAAATATATCGTAGATGTCATCGAATCCAACTTTCTTGGCTTGCATTTTATTCCAAATAGAATAAATAGACTTAACTCTTGCCTGCATCTTAAATTCATAACCCAACGAGTGGAGAATATTTTCTACAGGCGCAGCAAAACGTTGATAAATATAATCTCTATTTTGCTGAGTAGCGGCTAACTTTGTTTCTATCTGTTTGTATTCGTCGAGGTGTTCGTATTTGAAACTTAAATCTTCTAATTCTGTTTTTATTGAGAAAAAACCTAATCTATGAGCCAGAGGAGCGTAAAGGTACATTGTTTCTCCTGCTATTTTATATTGTTTAGCAGGCAACATAGAACCTAATGTTCTCATATTATGTAAGCGGTCGGCAATCTTTATAAGTATAACACGAATATCGTCAGACATAGTAAGAAGTAGTCGGCGCATATTCTCTGCTTGTGTTGAAGCGGCTTCAGCAAATATACCACCAGATATTTTAGTTAGTCCGTCTACTATCTGTGCTATCTTTTCGCCAAACATATTGCTAATATCTTCAACAGTATAATCCGTATCTTCAACCACGTCATGTAGTAGAGCCGAACAGATAGAGGTAGAACCTAATCCCATTTCTTGCGACACAATCATAGCTACTGCTATCGGGTGCATTATATAAGGTTCGCCAGAGCGTCTTCTTGCTCCTTTGTGAGCATTATTTGCAAACGTAAACGCTTTCTGTATTATCTCTGTTTTCTGACGGTGATTAGAGTTCTTATAACTTGTCAGTAGAGCCTCAAAAGCATCTTGTATCATTTTGTCTTCATCAGTTTCTTTCATGGCTTCTAACTTTTAGATGAGTATCCTCCGTTATTAATATATATAGTTAATTTTTTGCCTACCCCTATTCTACTTGACTTTAATCCATTCCACTTACGTATCTCTTTAGCAGTAACTCCATATCTATTTGCTATGGTATATAACGAATCTCCTTTAACTACCTTGTAAGTTATTTTTTCTTTAGTTGGAGCTGTATCACCTGTATATGTTTTGTTCGCTATTTGCTCAACCTGTTCGTGATTAATAATCGAATCTTGCTTTTCTATAAAGGCATAAGTTTTGATAGCAGGTAACCTAATTGGTCTTGGTTTTGATTGTCCTGGCACTAAATCCATTTTATACTGAGGATTAAGAGCTCTCAACAAATCTATGTCTATGTCTAACTTTTCAGATAATTGATTAAAATGTATTGTAGATTCAACCATTACTGTATCTGTTGCATAAGAAGTAAAACCTGTGCTTTGTGCAGGATATAGTTGATGGTGAGCGTAGTAATTCATAACGTATGTAGCCGCAATAAACAAAGGAACGTACATTCTGGTTTCTTTTGGTAGATAAGGATATATTGTCCAATAGTCTTTACTTCCCTTTGCCCTTTTTATTGCTTTGTTTACATTGCCTGCTCCACAGTTGTAGGCAGCAATACAAAGAGTCCAATCTCCAAATATTTTATACATATCTTTGAAATACTCACAAGCAGCATAAGTAGCTTTCAGAGGGTCTCTGCGTTCGTCTACTAAACTATTTATTTCGAGCCCGTATTGTTTTGCTGTAGGTAACATAAACTGCCAAAGCCCCGAAGCTCCTACTCTCGATAAAGCCACTGGGTTTAATGCCGATTCTACTATTGCTAAATATTTTAATTCATCAGGGAGTCCGTTTTCGTCTAATGCTTGCTCTATCATAGGAAAGTAATAGTTTTCTAAACCAAGCATATATTCTACCGAACTTCTTCTTCTATCTACATATAAATTTATACAATTACGTACTATATTGTTGTAAGGAAGGTCTACTATATTGTTAAGTCTTTCTAATCTATTCATATACACAGCATCTGTAGCAGCTACTGTTTCGTTGTATCCTGAATGTTCTTTCTTTTCTAAGAAGTATTTGATGTGCCACGAATTAAGTAAACTATCTATACTTACATCGAAATATTCTGGAGCTGTAAACAGATCGTCATCAAAATCTATTTCTTTATAAATATCAGGCACACTATCGTTTGGCCAAACGTCGGAAGGTTCTGCATATACTATATATTCTTCTGTTGTTGGAGTTTGTGAAAACAGATTAAAGCAAAGAGTAAGTAATAAAAATAAGATAAAATGTTTTTTCATGTTCAAGACATAATATTAAGAAACCATTAAAAACTAAAACTACACTGAAGACCAAAGGCTCTATCGTTGTGTTGGGTTTTATCAAACATTACAGGATCTAATTTCAATGATAAATCCTGACTAATATCAAACTCAAATAAATGAGCATCTACATAAGCATCTACCATACATACTGCGTATAAACCTACAGCTATAAAGCAACTCAAATCTCTATATCGCCTAAAACTATCTCTACGCCTTTTTAATATAGGAGTAAGAATCTCTTCGTTACTTCCATAGTTTTGCCACGAGTTAGTAGAAGGGTCGTCGTCTAATATATCTCTATATGCGTTCTTGTAATCTTTGTATGTTTTATGATTCCAAGTTATTGCATAAGCACAGCCTATAAAACCTCCATAAACTATTGGTAGTTTCCAATATTTTTTATTGTAAATTTGTCCTAATCCTGGAATTATAGAATATAGCACAGCTTTGTTTGGATCAGGTATAAACTTAGAATCGGTAATAGATATTTGTTCATCTTGCGATAATACGGCTACAGCAGAGTTTATGCTATCGCCTTCGAAAACATATTCATTGGTATTATCTTGCGAATATACGTTCGCACAACAACACACACACAAAGCTATTATTAGTAAAAGATAATTTTTCAAATTATTTATAATAACGTCTTTTACACCTCAACAAGGTATATTACCGACAATCGCACAAAGATAATAAAATCAGCTAATAAAATAAGATTTTTAACTATTTCAACGAATCAAATTTTTGAATAAGCTTTTCTAATTCGTCATTCGACATAAAAGGTATAGTTATTTTTCCTTTTCCTTTATCGTTGATACTAAAAGAAACCTTTGTTCCGAAAAAAGTAGAAAGATGTTTCTTTAAGAGTTTATATTCTTCGGGAGTTTTATTTTTTGCTTTAGGCTTATCTCCTATTTCTGGGTCTTCATCGTTATTTATAGCACGCACTATCTCTTCTGTTTTTCTTACCGAAAAACCATACTTGATAATCTGTTCGTAAACCATTAGTTGAGTAGATGCATCATCAAGAGATAGCAACGACTTAGCGTGCCCCATATCAATTTTTTTATCTTTCAACCCCATCTGTATTTCAGCTGGTAATTTCAGTAGACGAAGAAAGTTTGCTATAGTTGCTCTTTTTTTACCTATACGTTCGCTTAGCTTTTCTTGTGTTAGATTGTATGTATCTATTAGAGTTTGAAAAGCCAAAGCTATTTCTATTGCATTAAGGTCTTCTCTTTGTATATTTTCGATAAGAGCCATTTCCATAACATTTTCGTCGGTAGCTCTTTTCACATAAGCAGGCACAGTTGTAAGTCCCGCTTTAAGAGAAGCTCTATATCGTCTTTCGCCAGAAATTATCTGATACTGGTCTTTAGATACTTCTCGCAGAGTAATAGGCTGAACAAGTCCTAAAGCTTTTATTGATGTTGATAATTCGATAAGAGCATCTTCATCGAACATTGTTCTTGGCTGATCTGGATTAGGCGTTATCTTTGATAGTTCTATTTCATTTATCGACGATGAACCGCCAGTATTCAAATCGTCCATAGTAATTAAAGCATCTAAACCTCTTCCTAAGGCCGACTTTGTTTGCTTTGCCATATCTATTTATTCTTTTCTATTATTTCTTTTGCTAATTGTATATGGTTCAACGAACCTCTTGAGTCGGGGTCGTAAAGTAAAACAGGCTGTCCATAGCTTGGTGCTTCACAAAGCTTCACGTTTCGTTGTATAACTGTAGAGAACACCATATCTCCGAAGTGCCTTTTTACTTCTTCGTAAATCTGATTTGCTAATCTTAATCGAGAGTCGTACATTGTTAAAAGGAAACCTTCTATCTCTAAACTAGGATTAAGTTTCGACTTTATAATCTTAATTGTATTAAGCAGTTTACTGATACCTTCTAAAGCAAAGTATTCGCACTGAACGGGAATAATAACTGAATCGGCAGCTGTTAAAGCGTTTACAGTTATAAGACCTAAAGAAGGAGAACAGTCTATAAATATGAAATCGTAATCATCTTTTAGTTTATTCAATAATTCTTTAAGCACATTTTCTCTTTTATCGAAATTAAGCATTTCTATTTCTGCTCCAACCAAATCAATATGTGAAGGTATTAAACTAAGGTTAGGAACCTCCGTTTCTGTTATAGCTTCATAGGGGTCTACACCATTAACTATACATTCGTAAATGGAATTTTCAACTTGTCTTAAATCAATACCAAGCCCCGATGACGCATTTGCCTGAGGGTCGGCATCTACTATCAATATCTTTTTATCTAAAGCAGCTAACGAAGCAGCTAAGTTAATAGTTGTTGTTGTTTTACCAACTCCTCCCTTTTGATTAGCTAATGCAATTATTTTACCCATAAGTAATCTTTATAATTATTGAAAGCAAAAGTAAGAATTTTTATTTTTTCAGTTAAGTATCTTATTGTAAACAATGTTAATGTTGTTAATAACTTTATGTAAATGTTGATAACTAAAAAAATAAAGGCCACCTCGTAAAAGGCAGCCTTCATTATCTATTTAGACTTAAAAAAAGTCGTTATTTTATTCTTCTTCTCCTAAGAAAGAATCAATGAACTTATTAAGATTATTAATAAATTTGTCGAAACCTGAAGAGAAATATACTTCTGCATCAATGCTTGTTCCATCTTCAAAAACGAAGCAAGCAACTGTATCCCAATATTCTGTCACTGTATATTTTTCTATATAACGATTATAAATTTCCCATTCTTCTGTTTCTTCATTCCAACGTTCATCAGAAATCCAATATCCACCATAAGTATAAGTTCTTTCTTTAGCTCTCATTTGAACTTTAGCTATTTTTGTTTCATCAGAAGGAGAAACCAAATAAAGTTCTGTGCAATTATTAAATCCATCAGCCATAGTTTTATTGTAAGCTTCATCTGCATCTTCCCAATTGTAATAATCGTCCCAAATATTGTCAGCTTTATCAGCTATAGCAAGATAAGCCGAAACATTTAATTCGCCAGTAATAGCTAATTTGTTGTAGATATTAATTAATATGTTACCGTTCATAACACCTGTTTCAAACAAGTTTTCTTGAGCTAACTTATCCATATTACCTGTTAAATCAGCTTTAGCTTCAAATAACACTTTGCTACCCTTCTTCATTGTAGAAGTAACTACATTAGGAGATGATTTTGTTGCTTTTGCATCTATTGTATAGTTGTCTAATTTGAAGTTTAATTCAGAAAGAGTAGGAATTGTTTTGTTGTCTTTAATAGCTGAAGATGCTTCTAATTTACCAACTTCGCTACTGCCTAAATATATTTTAGCTGTAACTTCTTTTGGCAATTCAACTTGTTCAACAACAACATCAATATATTCACCAGTTTCATCATCCCATTCTTCATCAATATCTGAATCTATTTTTACACCTGAAGTTTTAGATGTTATTACAATCTTACCGGTTTGAGTTTCTGTTACAGGAAAACCTGAAAACTCTAATTTTGAAGAAGATTCTTCAACGTCCCACTCTCCAGTCTTCTTGTCATACTTAAAGATGCCATAGAAATCAGACATTTTAATTAAATCTATGTCAGATCTTAAAGCATAATATTCTTTACCTGTATTGTTAATCTCTTCTCCAATACCACCTTCATCTTCATCATCTTCATTAAAAGGATTAAACATAGCAAAAGCTTGTAACACAGCTACTGTTTTGTTGTCTTTTACATCTGAAAATTCAGCAAGAAGAGCATTAGCATCGCCTTGTAGCTTTTCTTTTTGTTCTTCAATTGTTAACTCAGAGTATTCATATTCATCATAAGGTTTGTCTCCTGGTTTTGGCGTTTCATCTCCATCGCCATCGCCTGAGCCGTCACCATCACCATCACCTCCTCCATCTACTATACCGCTATCATCATCACCTCCAGGACCTTCAGGACCGTCATCTCCACAAGCTGTAAATAATGTAACCGAACATATTAACAGCATACTTAAAAAATAAGATAATTTCTTCATTTTATTCTCTTTTAATTAGTAAAACATAAAATATTTATGCGCAAATGTAAATATTTTTTAATACACACACAAATATATAGCAACTATTCAGCAAAAGCTTTTTCTTTTTTTCCTATTTCACCCAAATTCTCGACATTTTTTCTACTTACTTATTTTTACAATACTTCTCTTTTTTCTATTATTTTGATATTATCGACCCTTTGTGTCATTTAAGAGAGGGATCAAGAGAGTAAGCAAACTACCCCCAATAGGCAACTATCTGGAATCTCTTAACTCTCGGAGAAGAGCGTAAAAGTGAGCGACTGGATAAATGGACGGCTATACATCTCTTACGAAGCACTCCGATGCTCTTGGTAGAACACCCTCGTGTCTCTTAGTAGATAGGCGAGCAGGTTCTTACTACAGACCCCTCGCCTTTGTTAGTAGATAGGCGAGCTGCTTCTTAGTAGAGACCCGATGTCGCTCTTAGTAGAACCTCCCCGTCGTTGTACTTAAAGCACCCTGTCGTTCTTAGTAGAGAGACCTCGCCTATCTACTAAGAGACACGAGGGGTCTGTAGTAAGAGAGACGACCCTAAGTGAAGCTTTGTGTTTCACAAGTTAAAAACTAAAAGATAAAAACTAAAAGTTAGCGCGAAGCGAAGCCAATCGCAATGCACAGTAGAGATGTGGCGTGCCGCGTCTCCAGAGATAAGGTGAGCGAAACAGATTAAATATTATTTTTTTACAAATTCCATTGCTCCATTTCGGCAACTACAAGGTGAAAATCACGCTCCATTTCGAGTTTGTTTTGCACTAATTCGTAATAAATACCCAATTCAAGTATAAAGTCTATCAACGATATTTCGCCCTTATCTAAGGATTTTTTCAACAAAACTACAGTATTATCTGATAACTGAAAGTTCTTAAACTCATTTGTCATAAGTTGTAATTCTACAGCTTTTTGATATATAGCCTTTGTTTGATGATAATGTTGTAGATTTGCATCAGCCTCTGCTTGTTCGTAAGCCTTTGTTTGTGCTTTTATCTGCTTAACAGTATTTCTATTTTCCCAAAGAGGAACCGACAAACCAAGTATTACACCGTGAGAACTTACATTAGGAAGTTTTTCCATTCTATAACCTGCTGTAATTTTAGGTAAGTTTATAGCTCGTTGCAACTTTTCATTATTCTTACTTACTGCTATTTCTCTATTCAGATAAAGAAGTTCTTGATTATTTGCTTTTTGTGCGTTATACCACGCTTCAAAGTCGGCAGGAAGCATAATCTCCGAGAAGTTGTTGTTAGTGAAATTTATAGCAATTCCTCCATTAAGACGTTTAAGCTCTTCGAGCAAAGAATTTCTTTCTATCACTACGTCGTTATAATCTTTCTGTGCATTAAGATAATCGTACTTCGATTTATTCAAATCAAGAATCGAAACTTCTCCTACTTCATACCTTTTTAAGTATGCGTCAGAAATTTGTTTAGTAAGCTCCATTTGCTGCTTAAGTTGTTCGGCAAGAGCATTACTAAACGTTAGTTGAATGCAAATAATCTTAGCCTCTAACAATATATTCTTACGTTCTATAAGATATTTAAGTTCCGACTGAGAGTTTAACTTGTCTGTGTACTTCTTACGTTGATAATAAGTTGTTGGGAAATCGAAACTCTGAGTAACCTCTAATTCAGTAACTTCTTCACCGCTCAACATCTTAGCGAACTCAATTTCAGGATTTTCAGGTGTAAGTCCAACCTTATTGCCTATTTTCTCAGCTTCGGTAAGCGAACGCAAAGAACTCAACAATGTATTATTCTCTTCTATTTGTTTTAATATATGTTCTTGCGAAAAAATATTTGTATTAAAAGAGACAATACATACTAAGCTTATAATTAATGTCTTTTTCATATTTGTTTCTTTTTATTCATTAATTCGTATATAATTGGAACTATGTATATATTCAATAAAGTAGATGTTATTAATCCACCTAATATAACTATCGCCATCGGACTTTGTATCTCGTTACCTGGTTTATCTCCATTAATCACCATAGGTATAAGAGCTAAGCCAGCAGTTATAGCTGTCATAAGTATTGGGTTTAATCTATCTACCGAACCGTTTAATACTGTTTCGTGTAAAGATATTTGTTTCTTTGCTAAATTCTGATAGTTAGACACAAGCAATATACCGTTGCGAGTAGCAATACCAAACAGAGTTATAAAACCTATAATAGACGGAATACTTACTACGCCTGATGTGAAATATACCGCAAACACCCCTCCTATCAATGCCAAAGGAAGATTTATAAGTATTAATCCTGCAAGTTTTACATTCTTAAATTCTTGATAAAGCAGTAAGAATATAACAAATATAGCTAAGATAGAGGCTATAAGTAGTGTACGTGATGCTTTCTGCGCACTCTCGAATTGTCCGCCATACTCAATACGATAACCTTCGGGAAGATTAATCGACGAAGCTATAGTTTTTTGTATCTCTTCGACAGCCGAACCAATATCCCTTCCTGCTACATTTACAGAAACAACTATCTTACGTTGAACATTCTCTCTGCTTATAGCATTTGGACCCATAGTTGATACAATATCTGCAACTTCTTCTAAAGGAATTTTAGTTCCTTCGTCTGTATCTATCAACGCAGAGCGTATACCTTCTATAGTATTTGTATAATTTGCATTAAGTCTTAGTATCAGGTCGAAGCTTTTCTGTCCTTCAAAAATCTCAGCTTGTTTCTCTCCTGCAAAAGATAGATTAACAAATCTATTAAACTCTTCCATACTAATACCATACTTTGCAAGCATTAAACGATTAGCCTTTATCTGTATTTCGGGAACTTCTGTCTGTTGTTCTACGCTAACATCTACTAATCCGGGTATATCAGAAATAGTATTTTGTATTAAGTTACCTAATGTGAATAACTGATTTAAGTCGTTACCAAACAACTTTATTGCTATATTAGCTCTTGTTCCAGAAAGCATATGATCGATACGATGCCCCAGAGGCTGACCTACCGTTGTGGCTACCCCTGGTATATTACCTAATCTCTCACGAACTTCAGTTAAAAATTCTTCTTGAGAACGTTCTCCAAGTGTAAAGTTTACATCTATTTCAGCTCCATTAGTCGATTGAGAATGTTCATCAAGTTCACCCCTACCTGTTCGTCGCGCAGTGGTTTGTACTTCAGGAATACTTAAAAGTTCTCGTTCCATAAGCTGTCCTGCTTTATCACTTTCTTCTAATGACACACCGGGCTTACATACTGCCGAAATGGTTAAAGCTCCTTCGTTAAATTCTGGTAAGAAAGCCGAACCCATAGTTGAAAACAACACTAAGGCAACAACAAACAAAGCTATAGCCGACGACAATATAGTTTTTTTATATCTTAAAGCTCCCTCTAATGTTATTTTGTACCATTTACTAAGATTACGAACCAACCAACTATCCTTTTTGTTTTTGTCTAAGTATTTTTCATTAGATAGAAGCATCTTACAAAGTAAAGGAGTAAGTGTCATAGCTACTATCAAAGACATAAACAGTGATACGATATAAGCAATACCTAACGGTTTAAGCATACGCCCTTCCATTCCTGAAAGGAAAAATAAAGGAATAAAAGCTACTATAATAATCATTGTTGCATTAATAATAGATGCTCGTATCTCTTTCGATGCTTCAAATACTATTTTGAATGAAGACTCTCTATCTGGTTTAGGCTTCTGATGATTTTGCTTTAGTCGCTTATAAACATTCTCTACATCTATTATAGCATCATCAACTAACGAACCTATAGCTATACACATTCCTCCCAAACTCATAGTATTAATGTTCATACCCAACAAATGCATTATAATAATTGCTCCCAATAACGATAAAGGTATGGCAATAACAGATATAATGGTTGTTCGGAAACTGCCCAAGAAAAGGAAGAGAATTATTATAACAAATAAAGCCCCTTCTACAAGTGCACGAGAAACATTATTGACTGAAGTATTTATAAAATCAGCCTGACGGAATATCTTTGTATCCATCTTTACATCAGCTGGAAGAGTTTTTTGAAGTTCTTCAAGATTCTTCTCTATGTTATTAGTAACGTTTAGTGTGTTTATATTTGGTTGCTTAGACACAGATACTATAACTGCTGGCGAAGCATTCTGCGATGCCGTTCCCATTTTAACAGCCGCTCCAATCTTCACTTCGGCTACATCACTAAGATACACTGGCTGATTATTGTTGTGTTTAACAAAAGTATTGCCAAGCTCTTCCAAATCGTGAGTACGAGCCATACCTCGCAACATATATTCATTACCAAACTCACGAACAACACCACCTGTTGAGTTTTCTGAAATGCTCGAACAAACTTCCGATAGTTCGGATAAACTTACACCATAATACTTCATAAGATTAGGGTCGGCAAGCACCTGATATTGTTTATACTCACCACCTATTATAGTAACTTGAGATACTCCACCAGTTGCAAGTATAACTGGCTGAACCAACCACTCTGCTATAGTACGAAGCTCCATTAGAGATGTGGTGTCTGACTGCAAACCTATAAACAATATCTCACCCATCACACTTGATTGAGGAGCTAATACAGGCTGAATACCCTCAGGCATACTTTCCGTTAGAGTTACCATCTTCTCACTTACTATCTGACGAGCCTTGAAAATATCAGTGCCCCAATCAAATTCAATCCATACAAAAGAATATCCCTGCATAGAAGACGAACGCACACGCCTTACATCGGTAGCGCCATTAACTGCGGTTTCTATAGGAAATGTAACCAATCGTTCTACTTCTTCCGAAGCCATACCTTCAGCATCTGTCATAACAACAACAGTTGGGGCAGTAAGGTCGGGGAATACATCTATATCCATTTTATCGGTAGTATACACTCCGTAAACAACCAACAAAACAGCTGCTAACAATATGAATAACTTATTGTTAAGCGAAAAACTTATAATTTTATTTAACACGGCAATTCTTTATTATTCATTAATGAACGTGTCCTGCATGAGGATCTAAAGCACCTGCTGCTTGAGCAAGTTTAACAGACACAGCTCCTTTACTTACCACCCTCTCCGAATAATCTAATCCCGACAATACTTCGGTAGAAATACCATCTGTTGCACCTATGTAGACTTGTCGGCGTTCAAAGTTTTCAGTGTTAAGTTGCAAATAAACAAAGAACGAGCCTTGTTCTTCCGTGAGAGCTGATGTGGGTATAGTCATTACTTCTTTATCGGTTTTAGTTTTAATAAAAACCTCGACAAAGCTACCCGCAACAAGACCTTCTTTATAGTTTAGTTCAAAGTTTACAGGAAGCATAAAATTATCACTGTTTACCGACCTACCATAAGATAGTAATCTACCGTTTAGTTCTTCAATTGAATATGTTTTATTAGAGTTAAGAACTCTAAAATTAGCGGTAGAAATATCTTTAAGTAAAGATGCGTATTTCATTCTTACATCAGCCTTTAGTAATAAAGTTTTATTCTTAGCAACACTTGCTAAAGCTTGCCCCGCTTCAACATATTCGCCATTAGCCACAAAGATTTCTTTAATAAAACCAGCTTGTGTGCTTGTTACTTTCTGTCCTTTATCTGAGAAGTTTTTATACAGGTTATCGTACACCACTTTAGATGTTTCGTATATACTCTTTATATAAGTATACTCTTTTTGCGATACTATACCATCTTCTACAAGTTTATTAGCACGATTGTAATCGCTTTCAGCTTTAATATAATCGTTTTGAGCCTCAATAAGTCGCACGTTAATATTATCGTCTATCATACCTGCACCCGAAACTGTAAACAGTTCTTGATTAGAAGATACTGCTTGTCCTTGCAAAACATTTCTGTTTAAGATAACCACACCTGATGTTTTAGCTACAATAATAGTTTCGTCTGCTTGCGAAGATACTATTTGACCAGTAGTAGATATTACCTGTCCAAACATCTCTTGTTTAGGCAGTTTCGTTTCAAAATCTATCTTCCACTGTTGTATCTTATTAAAAGTAATAGCATCTGCATTAGTTTGCTCTTCCGCTATATGTTCGGCAGTATGAGCATCAGCATATACCATTACATCGTTTATAGCCAACTGTCTATTGCCTTTATCCGAATTAATATCTACTAATATTTTTGCCACTCCATCTATTTCAGGAGTTAGAGCAAACTTATAAATACCTGTATCGAAAGCATTCGTCTGCACTTGTCGTATACCTTTATTATCTATTATCAAACTAAGAGTAACCGATTGCACTACAACAGGCGTATTAGGCAGTTCAGTAAGATATAGAGTAACTTCCGATGGCTTATCTTTTGCTAAAGGTGAAGCTTCAAGAAACACTTCATAATAATCATCGTAAGTGCTTAAATACAAAGGAGTGTTATGTGAATGTGTTTCTTCTGGGTGTTCATGCGAATGTGTATGACACCCTGTAAGTATCATTGTTATGATACTTAAACATATAAATTTTAATTTCATTATTTCCGAATTTAAGGGTTATTCCTCTACGGTAAAGCTCTCTTGAGCAGGAGTGTCGTGATGATGATCGTGATTACAATTAGCATCGTGTTTGTGCTCGTGGCTATCTACGTGTTCGTGATTGCAATCTTCACCATGAATATGTTCTGTTGATTTTGTTTTGTTACAAGCAAATAATGTAAGGCCGCATACAGCCAATGTAAATAATATCTTTTTCATTGTAATTTAATTTTAATTGTTATAGAATAGTTTTGTTTCATAGTTCGTTATCTCTATCGAGGTATACGAACTGAAATTAAATACGTGGAGGTGCACGTAACCCAACTATTCCATCAACATCAGCCGATGAATAAGATATTAAATAGGGTGGAATTTTATTACTATAATCACAATTTAGATTTAATTCGAAATTATAGTACAATAGAATGGCTTGATAAAGTAAATCGTTATGACTACAATCATTACAACAAACTAAATTATGATAATCTTGTTCTGTTGTAAGAATAGCATCAATACCTAAATCTAACTGACAACTACCCTCCTCCTCAGCTTCTCCGTGGTTGCAACAACAAGAGTTATTGCTGGAGGGATTATGGTCAGCGTGTTTTTCGGTAATTATAAAATGCGGTAACCCATCATGATGATGATGAGGTATTACTGCATGACTTAAAAATAAGATATTAACAGTAAAGATTAGTAGTATTGATAGTAACTGTTTAAACATTTATCATATTTTCTGTGCAAATATATAACTTTTCCATTAAAAATAACGTTCTTTGTAAAAAGAAATATTAAAACATATAGTTATGAACCTACTTTTATTGAGTAATTCCACCAATCCGGGTGAAGAGTATTTAGGTTGGGCGAAAGAACACATCAAAAATTTTATTGGTGAAGCAACAACCGCAGTGTTTATTCCTTATGCAGCAGTAACGCTTACTTACGATGAGTATGAAGCTAAGGTAGATAAGGTATTTTCGGAGTTTGGCTGTAAGGTAACAAGTATTCATCACGCTTGGAGTCCTCTTCAAGCTATAAAAGAAGCCGAAATGATAATTATAGGCGGAGGTAATACTTGGCGATTAGTTCAACAAATGCGTGAATTAGATTTACTTAGTGCAATAAAAACGAAAGTAAGCAATGGGACTCCTTATATAGGTTGGAGTGCAGGAAGTAACGTGGCTTGTCCGACAATGAAAACAACCAACGATATGCCTATTGTAGATCCAAGAGGAATGAATACATTAAACTTAATTCCTTTCCAAATCAATCCTCATTACTTAGATGCACACCCTGCCGGACACGGAGGCGAAACTCGTGAAGACCGTATAAAAGAGTTTATGGTACTCAACCCCGACACTTACGTTGTTGGTCTTAGAGAGGCTACTCTACTTAAAGTTATAGGTAACAAACTTGAGCTAATAGGCGACAAAACAGCTCGTTTATTCAAATACAAAACAGAAACTACAGAGCTTGCTACCACCAACGATTTGTCTTTTTTGCTTCATCGCGCCCCTGAAATAGAAAGTTGTTAAATAATTAATAAAAAACGCGAAGCACATATATAGTTGCTTCGCGTTTTTTTATTGCTTTATTCTAAATCAATTTTATCTTGTTGCGAAGAATCTTCCCCTTTCAACATAATTCCATCTTTCGCATTCAGAGGCGAGATAACAGGCTTTCCTGTTTTAGCCTCTAATTCGATGCGAGCGTTTCGAGCAACTTCACCTCCTTGTTGTGCAACTTGTATATGCTCATTGAATGTTTCAGGGTCAGTAGCTTCTGATATTTCCTTAGTAGAAAGTTCAGCTAACATATTTAACACTAATTCTTTATTGGTCATATTATCGCGCAGATTTTCTTTCTTCAATCCTTTATACTGTTTGTATTCTTTAGCCGTTTTATCTGCCCATGCTTGGTAGATAACGTCTGTTAATGTAGCAAACTGAATACCCTCTTCTAAACCTCGTTTCTTCCATTCATCAGTTAAGTCTTTACGAATTTCGATAGATTTCAAGCGTTGATTAATCCAACTATCCGAATATCCCAAACGTTTATAATCCGTCATTGCCTGTTCTATAGAAAGTTCTGGGTCTTGTATTTGGTCTAACCGATCGGCTGCTACTTTTGCCATCCATTGTTTGAATGGTTCCGCTTTAGGTGACGGAATAGACTGTATAAGACGAAAAAGCTGTTCTGTATCAGCAACATCAGTCATACGTTTCTTTCCATCAGCAGCTACCAATTTCAAACCGTGACAGTTTGTCACGGTTTCATTTCCTTCTACTTTTAACCGTTGTTTCAATTTACGCCAATAAGCATTTGGGTCTGTACTATCCGTTAATATAGCAACCGCATCTACAATAGAGAAATACCATTTCTCTTGCTCTTCGTCCCATATGGTACGAACTTTCTTTTCTTCAAATAGTTTTATGGTTTCTTGTTTTGTCATTGTTTGTTGTTTTGTTATTGTTTATTGTTTTGTTATTGTTTTGTTGTAATTGTATCTTTGATTAATCTTATAAATCTATGCTATTCCAAATAATTCAATTTCAAATATGAGTGTCGATCCTCCTGGAATACCTGGCTGTGAAAACTTGCCATATCCAAGTTCAGCAGGAATATAAACTTCCCATTTATCTCCAATGCACATTTGCTGCATTGCTATAATCCAACCCTCTATCAGCTCGTTTAGGCGAAACGCTATTGGTGCACCACCACGACTACTATCGAATTTTTTGCCGTTGATAGTCCAACCCGTGTAATGGGCGGTAACAATACTGCGAGGAGCTGGATGTTTGCCGTCTTTTTCCCCTTCGTTTATTTGCTTATAATATATGCCTTTGGAAAGAGCCTTGACACCCTCCTCCTTGGCTTTTGCTTCCAACCAATCTTTGTTGGTCTGTATGTATTCTCGTTTGTTCATAAATTGTTTATTTATTCGACCCCTACTTCCCGATACAAAAATTCTGGAAAATATTCTGTAGTATATTATCTGTTGTTACTTCACCTCCTGTAATTTCGCCCAAATAATGCATACACTCTCGAATGTCTTGCGAAACGAGGTCGGCAGGAATACCATCTTTTAGTCCGGTTTCAACTCTTTCTATTGCTGTTAACGCTTTCGACAATGCTTCGTAGTGGCGCATATTGGTAACAACAACGTCTTCATTTTTCAATTCAGGTAAATTCGCAGCTGATAGTAATGCCTTTTCTAATATTTCTGTATTTTGTTTATATTTAGCAGATAAAAAGATACGCTCTGCTGGAATGTGCGGTAAAAATTCATCTTCTAATAATGAAAGTTCTTCGTTATTAAGCTTATCTATTTTATTGAAAATAATAATCAATTTCTTATCTTCTGATGATGGAATTATTTTATCAGCAATATATTCTATTTCTTTATTAAAATGAGTAGTATCTATCATCCATATTATTATAGAAGCCTGACTTATTTTCTGAAATGTTCGTTCAATACCTAATGATTCTATTTCATCTGTAGTACTCCGTATTCCTGCCGTATCTATAAAACGAAATGTTATACCATTAATATTAATCACATCTTCTATTACATCGCGAGTTGTACCGTGAACGTCTGAAACGATGGCTTTATCTTCATTCAAGAAGTGGTTTAAGAGGGTTGATTTACCTGCATTGGTCTCTCCTACTATAACTACAGGAATACCGTTCTTTATTGCATTACCCAAGTTAAACGAATTTACTAATTTAGATATTAACTCTTTTATAATATTAGTAAGGTCTAAAAGTTGAGTTCTATCTGCAAATTCTACGTGTTCTTCGCCAAAATCTAATTCTAATTCTATTAACGAAACAAAGTCTAATAGTTTTGTTCTTAGATTTAGGAGTTCTTTGCTAAAACCTCCTCTCATCTGGTTTATTGCCAATCGATGCGATGCCGAAGATGAGGAAGATATAAGATCGGCAACTGCTTCCGCCTGCGACAAGTCCATTTTACCATTTAGGAAAGCTCTTTGAGTAAACTCACCAGGAGCAGCTAATGAAGCTCCATTTTCTATCAAAAGCTTTAATATTTCTTGTTGTATATAGGTCGAACCGTGACAAGTTATTTCTACTGTATTTTCTCCTGTAAAAGAATTTGGATTATGAAATACTCCTACTATTACTTCATCGAGTATTTCATCTCCTTTTAATATTTTACCATAAATTAAAGTGTAAGGTTTTTGCTGCGACAATGAAGTATTTTTCTTTGTAGAAACAAATATCTTATCAACTACCGTAAAGGCTTCGGCTCCAGATACTCTTATTACTGCAACGCCTCCAACTCCAGGAGCGGTTGATATTGCACAAATAGTAGATTGATTAGTCATTTGATTTTTCCTCTCCTATAATAATTTGTTCTCCTAAAAATTTAGGTTGTTTGTTTATCAAAAAGTCTATAAACAGATTAACTCTTGCAAGTTTTTCTCTTACCTGCACCTTAAATCCGTTTATACGTCTGCTGCTTACTCCTTTTGCGTTAAAACCAATAGCATTTAGCCCATAATGTTTAGCTATATAAACAGCCCTCTCGTTATGAAAACGCTGAGATATTACTGTAAACTCGGTTTGTCCGAATATTTTTTCCATACGAACTATAGAATCTAAAGTGCGAAGTCCTGCATAATCTAAATAAATAACATTTTCTGGAATCCCCGCCGCTACTAAATCTTCTTTCATAAGTTTTGGTTCGTTATAGTTTTTCCTACTGTTATCACCACTAACTACAACGTAGTCTATTTTTCCAGCCTTGTAAAGTTTTACCGTTGCATCTATTCTGTATTTGAAATATAAATTAACCCGTCCAGAACCCAAATACTTAGCTGTTCCTAACACAATCCCCACTTTATTTTTAGGAATAGAATTAACATTAGTATATATCGAAGAGCGTGTTTTATTTATTACAATTCTATCTGCACCCCAAATTATGAATAACAACACAAAGCCCAAAACAATTACAGATAATAAAATTTTAACTGCAATGTTGAATTTCTTTTTCATTATATTCTGTCTAATACCTTTATTATCAAATCATCGAACGAACTCTTGTATTCTGTATTCATTTTACCAGTGTATCGACCTGCTATAATTAAGCAAATAGTAACTGCTTTATGCCCCATAAGTTTCGACAATCCACCTAAGGCTGCACCTTCCATTTCGTAGTTGCAAAATTTTAAGTTATCGTATTCAAAAGATTCTAATAATGCGTTTTGTTCAGGAGAAGTTAACCCTAAACGAACGTTACGCCCTTGTGGACCATAAAATCCAGAAGCAGAACAAGTAATTCCTTTTATCATTCCCTCTCCTATTTTATCTACAAGTTCTTTATTAGAACGAATAAAATAAGGAGTTGCTAAATCTTTATTCCAATTAGTATGAGAAATAAATTGTTCTGTAATAGTTGATTCATTTATCTCCTTGCCACCTTCGTAAAAATAAAGCAATCCGTCTATCCCCATAGATACTTCCGATACAACGTAAGAACCTATGGGAGCAAACGGTTGAAGACCTCCCGAAGTACCTATTCTAACTAAAGTTAGCTGCTTAAATTCATCTTTTACTTCACGAGTTTTCAGATTAATATTAGCCAAAGCATCAAGTTCAGTCATCACTATATCAATATTATCACAGCCTATACCATGCGATAAGGCTGTGATACGTTTACCTTTGTAAGTTCCGGTGATAGTTCTGAACTCTCTACTTTGCTGATCGAATTCAACATTATCGAAATACTGAGCTACTTTAGCTACTCGCTCAGGGTCGCCCATCATCACCACTCTATCTGCTAACTGTTCTGGAAGCAAATGAAGATGAAAGATAGTGCCATCAGCATTAATAGGAAGTTGATCAGGAGATATCATTATTATTTATTTTGTTGTGGCTTATTAGGTTTAGCTATTGCATCTCTCATATCGGTATCAGCCTGGATATTCTTCATTTTATAATAATCCATAATACCTAAATTTCCGTTTCTGAAAGCTTCTGCCATAGCTTTAGGCACTTCAGCTTCAGCCTCAATCACTTTAGCACGAGCCTCTTGAGCTTTAGCTTTCATCTCTTGTTCTAAAGCAACAGCCATAGCACGACGCTCTTCTGCTCTTGCTTGAGCAATATTTTTGTCTGCCTGAGCTTGATCCATCTGAAGTTCAGCTCCAATATTCTTACCTATATCAATATCCGCTATATCAATGGAAAGAATTTCAAAAGCAGTACCTGCATCTAAGCCTTTTTTCAATACAACTTTAGATATGCTATCTGGTTCTTCTAATACTTCAGCGTGAGTTTCCTGTGCTCCAATAGAAGCAATAATACCTTCGCCTACACGAGCAATAACGGTTTCTTCGCCTGCCCCTCCAACTAATTGTTTGATGTTGGCGCGAACTGTTATACGAGCGCGAACTAATAATTGAATACCATTCTTAGCCACTGCTGCAATAGCTGGCGTGTCAATAACTTTAGGATTTACCGACATTTGCACTGCATTAAACACATCACGACCAGCCAAGTCTATTGCTGTTGCCATTTGAAAAGTCAAATCGATATTTGCTTTTTCTGCCGAAACTAAAGCATGAACTACTCTTTCTACATGACCTCCTGCCAAGTAGTGAGCCTCCAATAAGTCTCTCGTTATGTTTTTTAACCCTGCCTTATGCGCCTCAATCATTGCATTAACAATCACTGGGGGTGGCACTTTCCTTAATCTCATTAAGAACAGTTGAATTAACGAGATATTAACTCCCGATGCCTTTGCGTTTATCCATAACACAAAAGGCACGTAGTAAAAGAATATCGACAACAATACTATTGCCGCTATAACCAATACTACCCAAAGAAACATTCCTGATTCTACCATAAATTTGTTTTTAAATTGTTTATATTCACTTCGTTTTTACCAATAATTGCGTAGGCGATACTTTTACCACCACAATGGGGGTATCTTCGTTTATAAAATCGCCTATAGATTTCCCTTCTATAACAACACCATTCACTTTAACCTTACCTATAGGGTTTAGTCGCGATATAGTTACACCTTCATCTCCTACTTCATAATTTGTCTGCGATTCGCTTGCTACTGTTGAGCTTATATCTGTTTTCAAAGCTATAGAATCTAAAGCTTTCGACTTTATCAGATATACTACTGCCAACAATGTTACTACCGATACCACCGCTACAGTTATTATACCTGCTGTTGTCCCTAAGCTACTAAAAGCATAAAATATCCCACCAAGAGCAAACACTGCCCCTATTATAGCAGCTATAGTGACTCCCGGTATAAGAAATATTTCTACCAATATCAGGAGTATTCCCAATATACATAATGTAACTACAATAAATATATCCATATCGTTATTTTCTTAAATATTTAATTTCAAAATTACGTGCATTTCGTTGTGTTTCTTCTAATTGCAATATTAAAGATTCTATCTTAGATTCTTTTGAAAGTATATTAGAGTTTAATCTCTGATTACTTCTATTGCCTTTCGCAAATTCTTTTCTATGCTCTTCTAATTCTTTATTTAATACCTCAATTGAGTTTTCTATTTGTTGCGATTTCAAAAAAGCCTGCTTAGCTGCATCATTCTCAAAATCATCTAATGTGTAATAAATAATTTTATCATTTATGACAAAGAAAAACTCTCTCTTCTTTATGTTTTGTTCCTCTTTTAGGTTTTTATGCAATTGAGCAATGTAAGACTTATAATCCATTTGATTGTTCCACGAGTCTTTTATTGATGTTATTTTAGCCCTGTTTATCAGTTCATCATTGTTGTTGCTATTAATAGAAATAACCTCTCTATTCGGAATAAATGTATAAATCACAACTTTATCAATCGGTTGGTATCTATCTGTAGCAAAGTATCCTACATTATTTATTTCATCTATTACCATCATATAATCGTTATATATAGAGTTGAAAGGCATACCCATTTGGTTTGGAGTAAAATAAGAGTCATTATTTGCATTATATCGAGTAATAAACAAATCGTACCCTCCTATCGAATTATTCCCTGTAGATGCAAAATATATAGTTATACCATCTTGAAGTACAAACGGATAATTATCATTAGATATAGAATCGTTAGAAAGAGATAGATGCCTTTTATCAGTCCAATTGTTTTGCAAATTAATTTCTGAATATAGTTGAAGCCTATCTCCTTCTTTATCGGCAAAATATCTTTTGTCATTTAAATGATTAGTATAAACCACTTTATCTCCTCGCATCTCTAATATACCACATTCTTGACTAAAAGAATAAGCTCTTAAGAAGTTGTTTTTATCGATAATTACACTGTCTATAATCTGAATATCTTCGCAGTTAGACAATAATCGAGCTGCTCTTTGCGAACGATCAATAAGAGGAGTTACTGCATCGGCAGCGATTTCTTTCTTTTCCTTAATTAAAGCTTCTTTGTATTTTGTAAACGCAGCAGCCGACTCTTCAAATTCATACAATAGATAATGAGCTTTACCCAAAGAGTTGTACGCCTCTATTAGTTTTTTACTTGCAGCAAAAGTAAGATACTGTTTAGAATCCTCTACTCGACCAGTTTCTAACAAACACGTTCCATACCATTGATTGTAAGACGCATTTTTAGGTGACGACTTTATGGCTTTTTCAAAAGCAGGCAAAGCTTCAGCAAACTTTCCTTCTAAATACAATCCCTTTCCTTCGTTGAGCGTCTGAGCATTTATTGAAAATGAAAAGCTAAAAGCAATAACTAAAGTATATATTATGTAATTTATTTTTTTCACTACAATTCTAAATCTAATTGCTTTCAAAGTTAATGATTTTTTTGAAAACAATGTAAGTTGCACTCTTTTTATTAGAGCAATAGCATTAAAATCTTATATTTTCAACTTTTTTATATACACAGAAAGAAAAAGCCATAAAAAGATTTGCATAATAAAAAAATAGTCCATACCTTTGCACCGCAAACAAAAATAAGGCTCCGTGGCTCAACTGAATAGAGCATCTGACTACGGATCAGAAGGTTACAGGTTTGAATCCTGTCGGGGTCACAAAGAAAAGCACTTAGTCAATAGATTAGGTGCTTTTTTTTTGCACAAAGGTCGAATTTTCAGGCAAGCCCCAATCTCTTACTCCACTCTTTCCTATTAAAATTAATTGTTTCATTCTTTGAAAGTACTTGTTTTACACTATTAAAACAACCTGTTTCATACTTTGAAAAAATTTGTTTCATACAAGTGAAATTACTTGTTTCATATAGGTGAAACACTTTGTTTCATACTATTGAAACTACTTGTTTCACACGGGTGAAACAAATTTAGCTCTGTATGTTAACGTTTTTAGTTGACTGTTATTTGTCTTAAAGGGTTACAGTTATAACTCCGTCTAAACATATTGCACTTTTATTGCACCTAAATAAAAAAAGGGGCTTTGCAGCATTTGCAAAACCCCTCTACAATGCAGAGAAGAAGGGATTCGAACCCTCGAAACGTTTTCACGTTTACACGCTTTCCAGGCGTGCCTCTTCAACCACTCGAGCACCTCTCTTTGTCCGAAGCCACAAAATTACATAAAATATTCCTATTTATAAGCGTATATACCGAAAAAGCATTAAGGCAACCAAGCTAAACTATTTGTTAGCGGATTGGTTTTTCTCCACAACTCTAATTCTTCGTAAGTTTTCACCTTGCCTGTAAAAACAGCGTGGTATATCTCTATCCCAGGTATAAATACACCGCTAGGCACATCGTATTTAATTTGAAGAATTGTTTGTTTAATCTCTGGTGTTAGCTTTTTTGTTATAGCATCGGTAGCTTGCTCCACTGTTCCGTCGTATTTTGAACCCTTACGAATGTGAATTATATCAAACTTCCACACATTATGATTTTTATCTTCATACAATGTATGCCATTCTATACACTCTTCTTCTGTATTGATTCCGTTTATATACTGAATTTCTTTTAGTGATAGTTTTTCTGCTAATTCTTGCATAACAGAGAAACTCTCAGATATATCAAGTTTATCGGTATATATATGCATATCTATATCTAAATTTTTCATTAACAGACCCGATTTAAGCGAACCTACAATATTAACGGTTGCTCCGATACGCTCCCAAGTCTGAATTATATGTGTATCTGCTAATATGTCTCTTGCCAATTGCTGATTACGTTCGGCGATTTTAATAATATCCATAATTGTTTTAAAATTACACAGGTCTGCTTATTAAACATAAACAGACCTGCTAAAAGGTTTATTGATAATTATTTTTTATTCAACTGAAACGATACAGGAATGTAAGTTGGACTGCTAATAACCTTACCTCCAATATTAAAATTAGGTTTAAGCTTCACTGTTACATCGCTTGTGTTAGAGCCAATTCCTGCAAAATTAAATGCTAAATTTTTGATAGACTCTAATGATTCTCCGTTTAATACTTTCTTTAAGTCGAACGACATTCCAATAGGAAGCACTGCCGAACTACCGCCTGCTACCTGTAAAGCTTGATCGAGAAATCCAGTTGTCATTTCACGACCATCTATTTCTAAAACATACGCCATACCGCTTAGTAAAGCTGTGGTAGTTCCTGGATTGTTCACATTTAAGTTTAATGTAAAATTTAGAGGAAGAGATCCGTTCGAACTTGAAAAAGCCGATGTCAATGATAATAAATTAGTTGGAGTTAATGATGATAAACTTGTTGCATTTTGTAAGTTAATCCCATTCAAAGTTAATCCTGAGATAGAACTATAATCATACTTACATTGTGTAAGTTGATAATAACCTGCGGCTTGCTCTGCCACATTACAAGAAAACATAGTTATTGCAACAATAACGAGAGTAATAATTTTTTTCATGTATTCAAATGTTTATTTATGTTTACGCCACAAAGGTAATACTTTTATCGCATATTATATCTGCTAATAGTTAAAGTAAGGGTTACAACTGTATTGATTTAACCTCTACAACACCTATGCCCTCTCTCATTAATACCATAAATACTTTTCCTTCAGGAAAATACCCTGCTATATACTCTTTAAAATTACCATTAGTGTGCGAATGAGTGTAAATTGCTTCGGAGTGATTATGCCCTGCAAAGAAAGCAGGATTTTTTGTTGAACGAATTAATTCTTTTAATTTATTTCGTTTTTTTTCTGCGGTATTCCAAGCTCCTTTGTTTGAATCTTGACTTTTGCCATTACCATTTTGATTGAGCCACCACTTATCTGCGGTATTAAACGGATAATGTTGTACCCAAACTGCGGCATCGTTTTTCCAACCAGAATTAATCTTACTCGTTAAAGGATTAATAATTTCATCATCGGGAGCATAAAAGTCGGCATTGCCTGCTCCTATGCCTGCCCATAAATCAACTCCGTAAGGACATTGAAACCAATAATTCTGTCCCATATAAAACCTAACATTTCTAAATTTGAAAACAAAGGGGCTTACTTGCTTATACTGAGAGTGAAAATATTCAACGTTAGTAATTCCTAATTTTTCACTTCTACTTATATAAGTGTTACAAACATTTAAGGTTCTATCATTACTTGAAACGCCATCGTATGTATAACCGCGACTATCATCTCCCCAATAATCTGGTTCCCAATCGTGATTCCCATAAATAGTAATAAAAGGAATGCCTGCGTCAATTACTTGCTTAAAAACATAATCAAAGTCATCTAAACTACCTCCCCTATCTTGGTCCATATCTCCTGCCATAATAACAAGTTCGGTTTTGGGTGTAACAAAATTGTAATTAGAATATTTATATTCTGGATAATTATGAATGTTAATCATTTTCTTTACATACTCTTTCATTTTATCGGAACTATTATTTCGCATATTAATTTCCGAATCGGCACATACAATCACCGTAAACCAATTGTTTAGAAAAACAGTTGTTTTGTATTTAGTAACTTCTCCATTTTCTGCTGTTACTGTAAACTCAACTTCCTTACTATCTTCAACCTTAATCGTAGCTGGGTCGGGCGATATAGTTGCGCCTTTAGGAAGATTTACATCAAATTTTGCTTTCGACAAATCAATATTCTTATCCACTAAAAACCATTTATTAGTTAATGACGACAGTGATTCTGTAGGCTTTATATTTGTGCTATTAACCTTTAAGCTCAATTCTAACCAAGTTCCTGAATAAGCTTCTCGAGACAAGGCAAAATCAGGAATTGTATTTGCAGGATATGTATCATATGCTGATATTTTCACGTTCTTCACATTCAGATTTACTATATTAGGACAGTTATCTCTGAGGTAGAAAAAGTCTCGTGCGTCCATAAATCCAGATACCTGCAAATATCGAACTGTTTCTGGAGTTTTAAGCAATTCGCTTAGTTTACCTGGTTCTGTAGTTACAATAGACTGAGTAGTTTGCGCTGTTATTGTTTGGATAAAAAAGCAAAATAGAAATATTATGTATATCTGTTGTTTCATAATGATTTGTTATTGAGTTATAATTATTTTTTCACTATTATCTTGTTGGCTTACAATATAAAATCCCGATGGAAGAGTTATATCTAATATACCCTCTTGTGATGGCATAAAGCGTTGTTGCACTCCCGTTATAGAGACTATGCTAACTTCAACTCCTGATGTAAGTCCCGAAATAATAAGATTGTTTCCCGAAGTTGTTATCGTCCATTTTGGAGCAGTAACATCTGCAATATTGGTAAAGTTTTTCCACTTAAAAACACTCCATTCTTTTACACTTCTCCACTTATTAACAATACTCGCATTCTGATTATCTAACTCCACATATATATTTTCAGGTGTTGAAAAAGCATTTTTCCCATATTGTGGAGGATTAGAAAAAGGGAACATTAACTTTTCCAATGAAGAACAATAAAAGAAAGCCCCTTCGCCAATAGCCGTACACGTTGGTAATTGAAGGTTCTTTAGTTTAGTACACCCAATAGATTCTTTGATTTTGCCATCAGCCTCCTGTAAATCAGTCATCTTTTCAGGTTTAACAAATACTAATGAATTATTTTGGTCTCCAAGTTTCCATTCTCCAAGCAAACGATTAATACCCGGACTTTCCCACTGATTCATACATTTCTGAGTTTCAACACGCTGCAACTCCAATGCAGGAGCATAATTTGTGTTTGTGGTAAACAGAATTTCAAATGTCGAATAATTGTTAGCACTTGTTTGGAAATAGTTTCCTGAATAGTATATTTTATTTCCAAGTTTACTTTCTATAATATATCCTTCGGGGGTACTTATTACTTTCCACAACTGCGAATCTTGCTTGCGAGCAACTTTTGTCTTTAAGAACTTCCCATCTCCTATATCTTGTAGAACCGTGCCACCTCCTCTCTTGAATTGAATATAATACCAAATTTCATCATTCAAAGAACTTTCTTCTGGTATTAAATCAGTGTTAGGATCTTGAGCTATAAACAGCAACACATTACTTTTATCTCCTGCTTTCCATTGTCCTAACTCTCTATCTACGCCAGCTTTTTCCCATTGGTTGATACAGAGTGATTGCCCAACTTGTTGTAATTCCCACGCAGGAGCATAACTTGTATTTGACGTAGAAATCAACTTAAATTTCACATAAGAAGTGGCGTTTGCTTGAAAACGATCAGAAGTGTAGTTTATCTTTCTTCCATTTTTACTAACTATTATGTAATTATCTTTTTCGCCAGTAAACTTCCAAAGCTGAGAAGCATTGCCTTCTATTTTTGCTTTGGTCTGCAAATTTGCATTATTACCCATATCTTGAATAACATTGCCGCCATTGCTAAACTTAAGGTAATACCAATGCTCTACAGCATCAGTACTAAGTTTTGGTCGTATTTGTGCATTCAGTAAGTTTACCGAAAACAACATTATAATTAAGAGTAAACATTTGTCTTTCATTAGATTATAAATTTAGATATGAGGGCAAATATAGTTAAATAAAACGATACATATATAAATTGCAGCTAAAAAAGTATTCTCTATGTTCTATGTTTTGTAAAAAAATTGCTTACAAATATAATTTTAATAGAATATTTTAGTACGTTTGCCTTATCATTTTTAATAAATCAATCAATGAAGAAGATATTTTTACTTTTAATGGCAATCACTTGTTTATCATCGAATATATATTCACAAACTGAAAAATCATTAGAAAACAAAGTCGCTCAAAATTTAGTTAACCAAATTTTGATGGCTCCCCAAGAGAAGATATACATACAAACCGACCGTCCTTACTACGTTATGGGCGAAACTATTTATTTCCGCACTTACTTATTAAATGCATCAACCAATCGCCCTGCATTTATGAGTCGTTACGTTTATGTCGAATTAGTAGACGCTAATAATGAAGTTGTTATGCGTAAACAAATACGCATCAGCTCAGATGATATGTACTATGGAGTATTACCTCTTCCCGAAACCACAGCCGAAGGATATTACTCTATAAGAGCCTACACAAAGTATATGCAAAACACTGGAGAAGAGAGTTTTTCTAATAAAAGCGTGTTCATAGCTCATTCTAATACATACAGAACAGAAATGATAACTAAGTTCGATTTCGTCAACGACCATCAAGTTGAGCTTACACTAAACTTCAAAAGTAAAAGCACAGGTAATGATATAAATCCCCAATCGATAGAAATAAAAAGAGGGAAAGATGTTATCAAACCAACATCTAATAACGATTTTTATCACAAAGCTAAGATAAACATCAAAGATACCGACACAAACAGAACTCTGCTTGTCGATTTCAATAACGGAACTAATTCTTTTTCTAAGTTTATCAGTATACCTTATTATAATAACCAACCCGAAATAAGCTTTTTCCCCGAAGGCGGAAACATTATTGCAGGAGAAAAGAATAAGATAGCTTTCAAATCTTTACTTCCAAATGGCGACACCACACCGATGAAGGGAGTCGTATTTAATTCAAAAGGAGAGAATCAAACTTCTTTTGAGAGCGAACACGACGGTATGGGCAGCTTTTTTATCAACGCACAAGCAGGCGAGTCTTACTATGCCGAAGTTAATCACAACGGGAAAACCATAAAAGTTAATCTGCCCGAAGTAAAAACCGATGCCTACTCGTTACAAGTTTCTAAAACCGACGATAAAGTTAGCCTTTCGGTCTTAAAGGGAAACAATAATGCTACCGATTGCTATTTATTGGCTCACTTTCAGGGAGTACCCGCGCTATTTCAAGCTTGGAATCTTTCGGAACCTACAAAAGATTTAGACTTCAAGCTATTTAAGACAGGCGTTAACCACCTTATATTGTTAGACAACGAATTAAATCCGCTGAGCGAACGACTCGTATTTTTCAACTTCAACGACAGTCCATCGGTAGAGATACAGACAAACAATGCCACTGCCTACAAACGTCAGCTTATCGAACTCGATATTAATCTGAAAGATGCAAAATACGACGAGAAAGTACCTATAACTTTAGCCGTATCGGTTACCGACGACAACGACGTGAAACTCAACTCGTCGACAAACATAAAAGCAGAAATACTCTTGTCGTCCGAATTAAAGGGACGAATAAACAATCCTGCTTGGTATTTAAGCCAAGAAAACAAGGCAGCCAACGCATCTGATTTATTAATGCTAACACACGGCTGGCGCAACTATTACATCGAGCAAGCACTAAAAGGAAACCCACACAATAACACTATTCAACCCGAAATATCGCAAGCGTTTACAGGATACCTAAAAGATAAAAGAGGACGTATAGCACGAGGCAGCATAATACAAATCAGTGCCTTAGGATACGACTACAAAGAAGCCGTAAGAGTAGATGAAACAACAGGTTATTATTACTTCAACAACTTCGAATTTCCCGACAGCACAAGCTATTATCTAACCGCAGTCGACAAAAACAAAACAACAGACGTAGAAATACACCCCAACGAGATTTCGTATCCTAACGTAGAGCTCCCATTCTATTTTCCAGTTGTAAAAGTCGAAGAAGAAGTTGACATAACAAATTATGTTACCAAAGCAAATAAAAAATACACCTTAGAAAATGGAATTCGTATGGTTAACTTAGCCGAAGTAACGATAAAAGCAAAACCTAAGAAAGACGTAAAAAGACAATTAGACAACCAAACCGTATATAAAAACCCCGTACGTTGGGTTTCGCCCGACGACTTTGAAGAAATGCCTTTACTAAACTTTGATGAGCTAAGCCATAGATTAGGTCTTGCCGAAGGCGCATACACTTACATCTATCGAGGACGAGAATACTCTTATGACGACATATCATTGTTCCTACACCCCGAAGACATAGCTCAGGCAGAATATTTCTTAGAACAAGGAGGAACAAAACGCCTAATAGTGCTAACCACTTGGCCAGCAGGCTACATAAAACCCGGAGAAGAGAACAGTTCTTACTACAGAATATCAACACCATTGGGTTATCAGTGGCCAGTAGAATTTTACTCGCCCAAATACGACACATCGTCGGCACTAAACGACCCTACCCCCGACCTAAGAACAACAATATACTGGAAACCAAACATCACGGTCGATAATGCCGAAAATAAAGCATCGGTTAGCTTCTACAGCGCCGACAACAAAACTTCGTATTCAGTAGTAGTAGAAGGCATTGGAAGCAATAGACAATTTATATACTATCGAGGCGACGCACTAATAAAGGTCGAATAATATCCGCTCCAGATGCCGATACCACCATTTACGTTCGACTTCAAGCTCGTATATGCAGGGAATATCGGATTCTGAGCATTAATTAACTCATTCTGCCAACTCGTCCAAAAATCGTACGCCTCCTTTGGCTGAGTTCGCAGCCTTACCATAACCGTTTTATTAACAGGGAAATAAGTATTATAAACCGTTTCCGGAATAATCGTTATCCCCTTATTTAACTGTAGCTCAACGCTGCCGCCAGAAAACTGAGTCGACACATAATTTCCGTACAAACAAGGCGTAAAAATATTCTCCGAGCCAACCACCATCGTCGACACCTGATAATACGCATCGGCAACGTTCGTAAATCTAATATGAACATACCCCGTAGTATCCGAAGGCAACTCCTTAACAAACCAACAACTATCAACCCTCACTGGCTGAGGAATATAAGTCGACGCCGTAATAATCCTATTTTTATACTCAACCGTTAACGAATAAGTTTTGCCAACCTCGCCCTTAATCCTCGAACCGTAATAAACGTAAGGCGGCAAGTAATTATAATTCGCCTCCAACGCCAAAACCTCCGTCTCCACCCCATCGCTCACCGACACCCTCGCCGACTTAATAATATTTTTATACAAAACGGCTGTATCTAACTGCTGCTCAAACGAAGCCGAGAGCGTGAGCAACACCTGCGCATACGCATCATTCTCAATCCAGCCCTCAACCACAACTTTCGGTTCGTAGTCGGCAGCCGTAATCTCCAAGTCGCCATCGCACCCGCAAAGCAGCAGGGGGAAGAGAAACACCGTCAGAAATTTTATAATTTTAACCATATAAATTCGCATTCGCACGCTGCAAAACAATCGCATCGCCATATAAAGAATACAAAGGTAGTTGGTTTACATTAATTCTCCAAAACTAAAAAAATGAGCGTCAAAAGGGCGCTACAGCACCTTCTGAGGGGGCTAAATTTACGCACGTATGAAAATAAATTTACGTACGTATGAAAATATTTTTTCCTCCGTATGAAAATAAATTTATGTACGTACGAAAATAAATTTTCCTCCGCTCGTAAATTTTCATACCCAAAGGATACGTTTTTTTACTACCTTTGCTATATAAATTTAGACACGGTTCTTAATTAAAATTTTATAATATAAAAACAACAATACCCCTTATCTATCTTAGTATAAACCCCTTGCCTTTGTTACTTGATAGGCGAGCTGTTTCTTAGTAGATACCCGAGTTGCTTCTTAGTAGATAGGCGAGCTGCTTGTTAGTAGATACCCCCTGTTGCTCTTAGTAGAACCGCCTCGCCTTTATACTTAAAGCGCCCCGTCTTTCTACTAGGAGACACCTCGCCTATCTACTAAGAGAGAGAAGGGGTCTCTTAGTAGAGAGGAGACCCAAAGTGAAGCTTTGCATTTAATGGTTCTAAAACACTGAGATTGTGTGTGTGCTACACGTACAAAAAGGAAAAAGGGTTGTGTCAAAAATATAATTGACACAACCCTTAAATCTTTTAATCGCTACTAAATAATTATCAAGCAGCTATATTGTAAATACCGATAATTATGGAATGATGAATATCGCTACACGGTTCCAGTCGTTTTCGTCGAATGGTTGAACTGTATCACCGAAGAATGTTACGTCAAGACGGCTTCTATCGATACCAAACTTAGTAACCAATACTTCTGCAACAGCTTTTGATCTGTTTTCAGACAGTTTCATATTGTGTTTAGGATTACCAGTGTTTTTATCAGCATAACCTGCAATTTGTATTTTTGCGTTAGGATTGCTATACAAATATTGTGCAGCTTTACCAATGCTTATCATTTGGTTATCGCGAACAAGATAACTATCTAATGTAAAGAATACAGGAGTTAATAATTCTTTTTCAACTTCTGGTTCAGGACAGATAACTACCGGAGGACACACAACTTCTGGTTTGTTACGTAATTCGTTAATTATTTTGTTTAATTCTTCAACTTCGCAAGGAGGAATAACTGGTGCTTTGATAAAATGACGGAAGTTGAAACGATAAGATAAACCTAAAGTATAATTGCCTACGAAATCACAAGCAATATCACCACCTACTCTACGGTCGAAGTTTTCAGGTAAAATCAAAGCGTTTCCGTCAAGAAGTAATTGCCAACGGTCGTCTAATCTGAAACCTAATTGAAGCCCTGCTTTACCCATTGCACTATTTACAGCAGTTTTGTTGCCATCTTTAAATGTATGAGCATAACCTAAACCTGCATATATTACAGGAGTAAAAAAAGCGTTAGGATTATACGTTGTAAATACGTTTTTAACGTTTAACATAAAATCTACAGACGCACCTACGTATGTGATTTTGTGAGCAAATCCATTACCTTTTGAAGTTTCAAGATATTTTCCATCTTTCAAGAAAGTATTGAAAATCTCTGCTCTTACATCAGCGTCTGCTTCTTGATAAGCTGGAAGGTAAACGTTACTTATATTAGATTTGTAATCGTTGAAGTAATCTTGACCTACATACCAATCGCCAAAACCAAAACCTGTAGCGTCCTTTGTAGTCCAAGTAGCAAAACCTTGTAGTTCACCACCTGTTACACTTAACTTTAACCCCCAAACTGGAGTAAACCATTTACCTACAGCAACACCAAAGCCTGGCTTAATCTGATCTTTCAAATCCATATATCGAGTTTCTTCACTAAATAATTGAGAAACTCCTCCATGTAAAGATATAAACCAATTGTCTTTAGGACGGTTAGCTACCCATGTTGTTCTGATAGCAGAAGTAGATTGCTCTAACTGACTTCTTTCAAAAACATCATAAACGGTATAAGCTTTTTCATCTCCAGAATATTGAGACTCTACCTCTAATGCTTTATAATCTTGTGCTTTTATGCCAAACACACAAGACAATAAAAATACAAATAATAACAAGTTTCTTTTTTTCATATCACTATATAATTTATTTATTGTTCATTCTGAAATATTATACATTTCACTTTAAGGTTGCAAAAATACGTTATTTTTTCAACATACCAAGACTTTTGATTAGATTTCTTGATTATAAGCCTATACTTTGTTGTTTTAATATCCAATCTTTTATATTTTACACAAAACCTAAAACTTATTTATTACCTTTGCAGGTTCTTATTTGAACTACAACAAATAAACATAAACATAAATGAAACTAAAATTTCAATTATCATTAATAGTATTAATGTTGCTAATTACAAATAACTTATTGGCTGAAAACAAACATACTATATTTGTTGCATTATCATCATTCCATAAACATCTTATATAATTGATATGCTTAAAGGAAAGAAAATAGTATTAGGTATTACAGGTAGTATAGCAGCTTATAAGGCAGCATATCTATGTCGTGCATTAATAAAAAAAGGTGCAGAAGTACAAGTTGTTATAACTCCTGCAGGAAAAGAATTTATAACTCCTGTTACTTTATCAGCATTAACACAAAAGCCTGTAGTTTCGGAGTTTTTCACTGCCAATGACGGCACTTGGCATAGCCATGTTGATTTAGGTTTATGGGCCGACTTGATGTTAATTGCTCCTGCTACGGCAGCCACAATTGGTAAAATGGCAAACGGCATTGCCGACAATATGCTTATAACCACTTATCTGTCGATGAAAGCTCCTGTGTTTGTTGCTCCTGCTATGGATTTGGATATGTTTTCTCACCCAAGCACACAAAACAATTTAGAAACACTGAAAGCTTATGGCAATCACATTATAGAACCTACCACTGGATTTCTTGCAAGTGCTTTGGAAGGCAAAGGTCGTATGGAAGAGCCTGATAATATAGTTAAGGCGTTAGAAAGTTTTTTTCAACAAAAAAGCGACTTAAGTGGTAAGAAAGTTTTGATTACCGCTGGTCCTACTTACGAAAAGATAGACCCCGTACGTTTCATAGGAAATTACTCTTCTGGTAAAATGGGTTATGCTATAGCCGAAGAATGTGCTGCAAGAGGTGCTGAGGTAACCATAGTAAGTGGTCCTGTTAGTGTTAAAACCAACAACCCTCTTATTAATATAATTAAGGTAGAAAGTGCAAGTGAGATGTATCACGAAGCTACAACTATTTTTGACGATATGGATATAGCGGTACTCTGCGCTGCCGTTGCCGATTATAAACCTGAAACTTATGCGGAGAATAAAATAAAACGCACATCTGATTCGTTATTAAATATAAGTCTTACACCTAACCCAGACATTGCAGCTTCGTTGGGAAAGATTAAAAATAACAAACAAATTCTTGTAGGATTTGCATTAGAAACTGATAATGAAACTAACAATGCTAAAGACAAGATAAAGAAAAAGAATTTAGACTTTATAGTATTGAACTCATTAAACGATAAAGATGCCTGCTTTCAGAGCGACAATAATAAGATTTCAATAATAGATAATAAAGGTAATAAAACTAATTATCCTCTAAAATCTAAAGGTGAAGTTGCTGCTGATATAATCGATTATCTATTAAATTACAATAATGAATAAAACGTTTTATATACTTGTATTGCTAATAAGCCTATGTTTTGTAACTGCAAATTCGGAGGCTCAAGAACTTAACGCCCGAGTAACAGTTAATAGCGATAGAATACAAACTACAAATAAAAACATATTCACAACTTTAGAGAAAACATTGAACGACCTAATAAATGGTAATAAATGGACTTCTACTACATTCACTAATGTAGAAAAAATTGATTGTTCTTTTACAATTACCATAATGGAACAAAACGACAATGTATTCAAAGCTGAAATATTTGTACAATCAAGACGTCCTGTTTACAATTCAGCTTATACAACAACAATGCTTAATCATCGCGATACTAATTTCGAGTTCGAGTATAGAGAGAACGAAACTATACAAATACAAGAAAACACCCTTAGTAGTAATCTTGAAGCGGTTATTAAGTTTTATATAAATCTCATATTAGCTTTAGACTTCGATAGCTTTTCTCCTCTTGGAGGAAGCGTATTCTATCGTAATGCTCAATCGATAGCTAATATGGCTCAATCGGCATCTTGGGGTGGCTGGTCGGCTTTCGATGATAATCGTTTCAGAGGAGCTATCGTTAATGCTTTTCTTGATGAAACACTAAAAGGATACCGTCAACTGTGGTACACCTATCACCGTAAAGGTTTAGACGAAATGGCTGCTAATGCCGACAGAGGACGTATTACGATTATCAATACCCTCCCATCGCTAAAGGAAGTTAAGAACGCTCGTTCTTCTGAAATTATTGTACAAATGTTTGCCGACGCAAAACTAACCGAAGTTGTATCTATAGCCGAAAAAGCAACTAAGGAAGAAAAAAAAGAAACTTATGATTTACTAAGAAATATATTCCCTACTTATTCTTCACAACTAAACCCTCTCAAAAAGTAAACGCTAATTATGTTAAAAAGATTATCAGTACAAAACTATGCCCTTATATCAAAACTTGAAATAGACTTTCAACAAGGATTTTCTGTCATCACTGGAGAAACGGGAGCTGGTAAATCTATTATAATGGGAGCGCTTTCACTTATATTAGGACAACGGGCTGATACTAAAACTCTAAAACAGGGTGCAAACAAGTGTATAATAGAAGGATCTTTCGATATATCGGAATACAAATTACAAGATTTCTTTGCGGAAAGAGACCTCGACTTCGATTCTACCGACTGTACTCTTCGTCGGGAAATTTCAGAATCAGGAAAGTCAAGAGCCTTTATAAATGATACTCCTGTAAGCCTAAACGACTTAAAAGAACTTGGCTCTTACCTTATCGATATTCATTCGCAACATCAGAATCTTATGCTTAGCAATAATAACTTCCAATTAGAGGTATTAGATACAATAGCTAAGAATAAGACTCTGAAAAATGATTATGTAGATAAGTATAAAACATATAAAAGCTTACAAAGTCGGCTAAAGGCATTGGAAGAGAAAGCGAAACAACATTCTACAGAACAAGATTACATACTTTTTCAGTATAATCAGTTAGAAGAAGCAAACCTGACAGACAAAGAGCAAGCTAAACTCGAAGAAGAACGAGATACTCTATGCAACCTCGAAGATATTAAAAGAGAGTTATACATTATAGAACAATCTCTTGATTCGGAACGAGGCATTGTTGCTTTGTTAAAAGATAGTTTAAATGCTTCGAATGCTATCAATAATGTATTTGCTCAATCTAAAGATATATCGGAAAGATTACAGTCGGCGTATATTGATCTTAAAGATTTAGCTCAGGAAATTAACCGACAAAACGAAGACTTAGAACTTGATCCTAATAGACTTGATTTTATAAACGAACAACTCGACTTAATCTATTCTCTTCAAAAGAAACACAATGTAAATACAGTAGAAGAATTGATAGAGATACAAAATAGCCTTTCAAGCAAAATACAAGAAATAGAAAACTACGACGATGAGATTGCCAAGCTTACCGATTCTGTTAACAAAGCATTTGACGAACTAAATATTCAGGCTGAAAAGTTATCTGATTCACGCAAGCAAGCTATAACACAATTAGAAAAAGACCTTATTAACAAGGTGTCAACTATGGGAATGCCTAATATGCAATTCGTTGCTTCTCATAGTATAAAAGACAAAGCAGATATTACAGGTATAGACGAAATAAACTTTTTATTTACTGCAAATAAGAATGGAGAACTAAAACCGGTTGCTCAAACTGCTTCTGGCGGTGAAATATCAAGATTAATGCTTGGCATTAAAGCTTTAATTGCTGGTGTAAGCTCGCTACCAACTATAATATTTGACGAAATAGATACTGGTGTATCTGGCGAAATTGCCGATAAGATGAGTAATATAATGTACGATATGGGGCAGGTAATGCAAGTAATAACTATTACTCATTTACCACAAATAGCAGCAAAAGGACAGCAACAATATTTCGTTTACAAAGAAGACAGCAACGAACGTACGGAAACTAATATACGCCTGCTATCAACAGACGAACGAATTAAAGACATAGCACAAATGCTAAGCGGCTCTAAGCTTACCGACGCTGCAATAGAGAACGCTAAAGAACTATTAAAACTCAACAACAATATAAAATGAAAGAGAACGAAATGATTTTTGGCACTCGTGCCGTTATCGAAGCTATACAAGCAGGTAAAGAAGTTGATAAGATATTAATGAGACGAGATCTGCAAAATGACTTGTCGCGCGAGTTGTTCGACATCGTAAAAACAACTAATATACCGATACAAAGAGTTCCTAAAGAAAAACTTGATAAGCTTACTCGCAAAAACCACCAAGGTGTTATAGCATTTATATCTGCAATTACATATCAAACTCTTGAAGATATAGTTCCCTTTCTATACGAAGAGGGTAAAATGCCTTGTATTTTGCTTCTTGACGGAATTACCGATGTGCGTAACTTCGGAGCTATAGCTCGCACGTGCGAATGTGCTGGAGTAGATGCTATAGTTATACCTACACGCAATAGTGTTTCTGTAAATGCTGATGCTGTAAAAACTTCTGCTGGTGCTTTGCTTTCAATACCTGTTTGTAAAGAACCAAGCATTAATGAAGCTATAAAGTTCTTGAAAAACTGCGGATATACAATATTTGCAGCTACAGAAAAAGCAAGCGACAGCTACACTAAAGCAAACTATACAGGACCAACAGCTATAGTATTGGGAGGTGAAGATATGGGAATTTCAATGGATAACTTACGTATCTGCGACCAAATGGTAAAGATACCAATACTTGGAAGTATTGCTTCTCTAAACGTATCGGCTGCGGCTGCAATATTAATATATGAAGCAATCAGACAGAGAGAAGATTCTAATCAATAATATACATCAAATAATAATTATAGATATGAAAGAAAGAATTAACACAAGTAAAGCTCCTGCAGCAATCGGTCCTTATTCTCAAGGAATTAAAGTAGGTAATATCGTATTCTTTTCAGGACAATTAGGTATCAATCCTGAAACTGGAGATTTTGTACCTGGATTAGTAACAGAACAAACTGAACAAGTATTCAAAAACATTAAAGCTTTATTGGCAGAAGCTAACCTTACAGTTGACAATGTAGTTAAAACAACTGTATTCCTTCACGATATGGCAGATTTTGCAGCTATGAACGAGGTGTATGCTAAACAATTTAATGAGCCCTACCCTGCTCGCTCGGCTGTAGCTGTTAAAACTCTTCCAAAGAATGCATTAGTTGAAATAGAAGTAATAGCTGTTTGCGAATAAGAAAACAATGAGTGATTTTCTTCAACAACTTAACGAAAGTCAGCGCGAAGCTGTGTTGTATAATGATGGACCAAGTCTTGTTATAGCAGGTGCTGGGTCGGGTAAAACACGCGTTCTAACATACAAGATTGCTTATCTACTCGATAGTGGCATATCGCCATACAACATCTTAGCTCTGACTTTCACTAATAAGGCTGCTCGCGAAATGAAGTCTCGGATTGGTGAATTGGTAGGTGATGAAACTGCCAAACGCTTATGGATGGGAACTTTTCACTCAATATTTTCCAGAATACTTAGGCGAGAAGCCGATAAAGTAGGCTTTTCGTCAGACTTCACTATTTACGACGCACAAGACTCGAAGAGTTTACTCAAAACCATAATTAAAGATAAAGGGTTAGCCGAAGACAAGAATTACAAAACTAACAATATTCAAGCTCGAATATCTAAGGCTAAGAATGCTCTGATAACTCCAAATCTATACGAAAAGGATAAAGAACTTATTGCTGATGATGGTTTCAACAAGCGTTCTCGTACATCTGAGATATACACTGCTTATTGGAATCGCTGTCGTATGGCAAATGCTATGGATTTCGACGACTTATTACTATACACATATATTCTATTCAGAGATAACCCCGATATAACAGCTAAGTATTGTAATGGTTTCCGATTTATTCTTGTAGATGAGTATCAAGACACTAATCCCGTTCAATACGAAATAGTAAAGCTTCTTGCTGCCGACCATCGCCGAGTGTGTGTTGTTGGAGATGATGCACAAAGCATCTATTCGTTTAGAGGTGCAACCATTGGCAATATTCTCAACTTCAATAAGATATACCCAGAGGCAAAAGTATTTAAGCTTGAACAAAACTATCGTTCAACCCAAACAATAGTAAATGCTGCTAACTCAATCATTAAAAACAATAGAGAACAAATACCTAAAACTGTATTCTCGAAAAACAGTGTAGGCAATCCGATAGAAGTTATTGGTTCGTACTCCGACTTTGAAGAAGGCTACAATGTATCTTCTCGCATAGCCGAAATGCGTATGCTTAAGAATTACAACTACAATAACTTTGCAATTCTCTATCGTACAAATGCGCAGAGCCGTATATTCGAAGAATCTCTTCGTAAAATAAATATACCTTATCGTATTGTTGGCGGACTATCCTTCTACCAACGTAAAGAAATTAAAGATATAATAGCGTATCTACGCCTTATATCAAACCATAACGATGAAGAAGCTTTCAAACGCATAATAAATTATCCGGCAAGAGGTATTGGCAAAACAACCATTGACAAAATAACATCAACGGCAAGTATACACGGGGTAAGCTTATGGGACGTAACAAGTAATCCTTTAGAGTATAATCTTAACGTAAACAATGGTACTCTTAATAAACTCAATAATTTTTGTACACTGATTACAAACTTCGCTGAGTTTAATAAAGAAAACGATGCTTACGAAGTCGGACAAAGAGTAATAAAACTTTCGGGTATAATAGCCGACATTACAATAGATCAAACAGCCGAAGGCAAGAGTCGCATTCAGAATGTAGAAGAATTCCTTAATAGTCTGTATGAGTTTGTTTCTGTTAGACGTGAAGAAGACCGAGACGATATAAAAATCTCTGACTTCCTTGCCGAAATATCTCTTCTTACCGACCTTGATGCAGATAAAGACGAAAATGAAGAAGACCGTGTTACACTAATGACAATACACTCTGCAAAAGGCTTAGAGTTTAAGAACGTTTTTATTGTTGGTTTAGAAGAAGGACTATTCCCTAACGATATGTGTAACAATAATCCGAAAGAGATAGAGGAAGAAAGACGACTGTTTTATGTTGCTGTTACTCGCGCCGAAGAGAACGCTGTGCTTACTTATGCTAAAAGCCGTTTTCGACACGGACAATCGGAGTTTACTTCACCGAGTCGCTTCTTAAGAGACATAAGTGATGAGTATTTGAAATATGCTGGTCAAGCTTCTTTTGGACAACCAAAAGCACAAAAAGCACCCATAAACAAACAAACAGAAACAACATACAATATTCCACGAAAACTTACTCGAATAAACGATAAAAACATCTCGACTCCTAAAGTACAAAACATAGGTAGTCTGGAAGTTGGAGCTACTATAAAACACGAACGCTTCGGCATAGGAAAAGTAGTCGAACTTACAGGTGAAGGCGATAACGCTAAAGCAAGTATCGAGTTCGATACTTTAGGAAAGAAACAACTATTACTTAAGTTCGCTAAGTTCACTATATTATAAGAAATAATGATAGACGTAAAAAAGATACCCTCTCCTTCTTACGTATTGGAAGAAGATTTATTGAGAAGAAATCTCAGCCTTATAAAATCGGTAAAAGACCGTGCTGGTGTAAATATTATACTTGCTTTCAAAGCATTTGCAATGTGGAAAGCATTTCCTATAATAAAAGAGTATATAAATTATTCTACTGCCAGCTCGCCATACGAAGCCCGCTTAGCTTTAGAAGAGATGGGAAATAAGGCACACACCTATTCTCCTGCATACACCGAAAAAGACTTTGATGAGATAAAAGAATGTAGTTCGCATATAACATTCAACTCCTTATCTCAGTTTAACAGATTCTATAAAGATACTCTAAACAACCCAACTCATATTTCTTGTGGATTACGTGTCAACCCCGAATATTCAGATGTTGCTACCGACCTTTACAATCCGGCTGCACCTGGTTCAAGATTAGGAATTGTAAGAGAAGAATTAGGAGATTATCTTCCTGAAGGGATAGAGGGTTTACATTTCCATACTCTTTGCGAATCATCTTCTTATGCATTAGAAGAAACACTAAAGAACTTAGAAGCTCGTTTCGGAGATTTACTTCCTACAATAAAGTGGTTGAATATGGGAGGTGGACATCTTATAACTCGCAAAGACTATGATGTAGAACACCTTATCGAAGTGTTGAAAAACTTCAAAGCTAAGTATCCTAATCTGGAAATTATTATGGAACCAGGAGCTGCTTTTGTTTGGCAAACAGGAACTCTTGTTTCTTCTATTGTTGACATAGTAGAAAACAAAGGTATAAAAACTGCGATATTAGATGTATCATTTACTTGTCATATGCCCGACTGTTTGGAAATGCCTTACAAACCTGTTATCAGAGGAGCGTATCAAGATGCCGTTGAGGGTAAACCCACATATCGTATGGGTGGAAACTCTTGTCTTAGCGGTGACTTTATTGGCGACTGGAGTTTCGACAAAGAGCTTAACATTGGCGATAATATAATCTTTGAAGATATGATTCATTACACCATAGTTAAAACAAATATGTTTAATGGCATTCCCCACCCCGACATCTGTTTATGGAAAAACGATGGCTCTATTGAGGTTTATCGCAAGTTTAGTTACGAAGATTATAAAGGTAGAATGAGTTAGAATATTCCCTTTATTTATGCGTATTAACAAATAATTACTAACTTTGCAGCCTAATTTTATAACAACATTTTATGTCTACTTATACAGAAGATAAAAGAAACGTTACAACTCAACGCTTACTTGAGATGAAAAAGCGTGGAGAAAAAATCTCTATGCTTACTGCTTACGACTATTCTATGGCTTCTATTATTGATAGCGCAGGAATGGACGTAATACTTGTGGGCGACTCGGCATCTAACGTTATGGCAGGTAACACTACTACTTTACCAATGACTATGGATCAGATGATTTACCATACTCAATGCGTAAGAAAGGCTGTTAAAAGAGCTTTAGTATGTGCCGATTTACCATTTGGTGCTTATCAAGGTAATTCTAAAAAAGCATTAGAGTCGGCAATCAGAATGATGAAAGAAACTGGAGCTGACTGTATAAAAATAGAAGGTGGTTCAGAAATTAAAGAATCTATAGAACGTATACTGTCGGCTGGTATTCCTATTATGGGACACTTAGGACTAACTCCACAATCTATAAACAAGTTTGGAACTTACGCTGTAAGAGCCAAAGAAGAAGCTGAAGCACAGAAACTAATCGACGACTGCCGTCTGCTTCAAGACTTAGGTTGTTTCGCTATAACATTAGAAAAGATACCAGCATTGTTGGCAAAGAGAGTGTCAGAAGAGCTTACTATCCCTACTATCGGTATAGGCGCAGGACCTTACACCGACGGGCAGGTATTAGTAATGCACGATATGCTTGGTATTAACAAAGACTTCTCACCAAGATTTCTTCGTAGATATGCAAGTTTATACGAAGTAATAAAAGAAGCTGTTGAGCAATATATAAAAGACGTAAAGGAAAATGATTTCCCTAACGAAAAAGAATCATATTAAATAAACATATTTTACTTAAAACAATTAATTTATTAATCATGGAAATTGTAAAGATTGTAGGTAGAGAGATTTTGGATTCACGTGGTAATCCTACAGTTGAAGTTGATGTACATTTAGCTTCTGGTTTTATAGGTCGTGCAGCTGTTCCTTCTGGAGCATCTACAGGAGAAAACGAAGCTTTAGAGCTTCGCGATGGTGACAAAAAACGTTATCTTGGTAAAGGAGTTCTTAAAGCTGTTGAAAATATCAACAACGTTATCGCTCCTGCTCTTGTAGGAACAAGCGTTTTAGAACAACGCGCTATCGACAATGCAATGATTGCATTAGACGGTACTAAAACTAAATCTAAATTAGGTGCTAACGCTATTTTAGGTGTTTCTTTAGCTTGTGCTAAAGCTGCTGCTGAATATCTTCAAGTGCCTTTATACAGATACATTGGTGGAACTAACACATACACATTGCCTGTTCCTATGATGAACATCATCAATGGTGGTTCTCACTCTGATGCGCCTATCGCATTCCAAGAGTTTATGATTCGCCCAGTTGGTGCTCCTTCTTTCAAAGAAGGTTTGCGTTGTGGTGCTGAAGTATTCCACGCATTAAAGAAAGTTCTTCACGACAGAAACTTAAGTACTGCTGTTGGTGACGAAGGTGGTTTCGCTCCTGCTCTTAACGGAACAGAAGATGCTTTAGAATCAATTATTCAAGCTATCAAGAATGCAGGTTACGAGCCAGGTAAAGATGTTACTATTGCTCTTGACTGTGCTGCTTCTGAGTTCTACGACAAAAAGAGCGTTTATGACTATAGCAAGTTCGAAGGTGCTAACGGAGCAAAACGTACTTCTGCTGAACAAGTAGAATTTTTAGCAGGATTAGTTGCTAAATATCCTATCGACTCTATCGAAGACGGTATGGACGAAGGCGACTGGGAAGGCTGGAAACTTCTTACTGAAAAGATTGGCGACAAATGTCAATTAGTAGGTGATGACTTGTTTGTAACTAACGTTGAGTTCTTAAAGAAAGGTATCGAATTAGGTTGTGCAAACTCTATTCTTATTAAAGTAAACCAAATCGGTTCTTTAAGCGAAACATTAGATGCTATTGAAATGGCTCACCGTGCTGGTTACACTTCTGTAACTTCTCACCGTTCGGGAGAAACTGAAGATGCAACTATCGCTGATATTGCTGTTGCAACTAACTCAGGACAAATCAAGACTGGTTCTTTAAGTCGTTCTGATAGAATGGCTAAATACAACCAACTACTTCGTATCGAAGAAGAATTAGGTTCTTTAGCTGTTTATGGTTACAAAAGAGTTCAAAAAATCTAATTGAACAATTATAGCGAACTATAATGTTCGCATTGTAATAAAGGAAAAGAGATGTAGCTCGGCTACATCTCTTTTTTGTTTAGTAATTGTTTAATTGTTATCTAACAAAACTATCTTAGTTAATACCCCTTGCTGCTCTTATTAGATACCCCTCCGCTCTCTTAGTAGATAGGCGAGGTGCTTCTTAGTAGAGACCCGATGCTGCTCTTAGTAGAACCGACTAATCTCTCTTAGTAGAACCACCCCGCCTTTCTTAGTAGAGAGACCTCGCCTATCTCAGTAGAGAGACAAGGGGTCTCTTAGTAGAGAGACGCCCCTAAGTGAAGCTTTGCATTTTTAGGATAAAAATACTCGTCCAAAACAAGGAATCTATCTCCAAATTAACTGCCTTATTTGATTATTAACCTTAAGGAGTTTTTATAATTTTCTTTGTAACTTGTTTGTTTTCTAAGTATATCGATAGATAATAAACACCAGCATTAAGTGCCGAAACATCAATCTTATCTGATACATTCGACTCTGTTTTTACTAAACTACCTATCTGATTATATATTTCTACTCTATCAATTGAAGAATCTGTAGTTATAAACAAGTATTCTTGTACTGGATTAGGGTAAACCGACAAACTTAAATTAGAAACTTCGTCAATACTATTTGGTTTATAATCAGAATAATAGAAGATATAATCGCCTAACTCTTGCCATTTACCTGTTGACCATTTGTATTTTTTTCCACCTATTGGTTTATTAACAAACAAACGATTATTTTCTCCTTGAAAGTATGGGAAAACAACATCAGTAATAGGAACTGACAAATCAAACTTATATTCAAATTTACGGTTTCCAATCCAATTACTATCCCATTCATAATAAGCTTCCAGTATTAGATTTCCATTATTATCATAAGCATATTCGTCTTTTTCACTTTTTATCCAATCTGATAAACCTCGTCGTGACCGAATTTTCGTAATAATATTGTTTTGGGCATCGTACGCATATTCATATTTCTCACTTTCTTTCCACTCATTTTCAGACTTATATGAAATAATCAATGTTTTGATATTTCCATTATCGTAGGTATAGTCGTTTTTATATTCTCTTCTAGTATATTCCTCCCATTTATCAAGCTTCCAAGAATACCCAATCTCCATAGTTTGATTTCCATTATCGTCATACTCATACTCATATTTACAACGTTTTTCCCAAATATCTTTGTTGCTATCCCAAATATATTCAATAGACATTACTTCGTTATCACTAGCATCATATTTCATTTCAAATTTATATTCACTTACCCATACATTATTTCCCCAATAATAATGAGTTGAAGTAAACATATCTTCATTATCATCATAGCTTATTTCGGTTTTATCGTCTTTTACCCATACGTTATCTATCCAATTATGGAAAATTAACATCGCAATATTGTTATTATCATCATAAGTAAATTCTTGTTTCGTATTATTAGTAATAGTCATACTATCCAATTTTTGCTTTACGGCGTCTGACCTTAATTGTAAAAAAGGATTTACCGAAGGTGTTCCTTTTACTTTGGGATTGTTACGGAACAACAATGCACTTGTGTTCTCGTGATTGGCATTTGTTTTATTCTGAGCAAAACTACAAACAGCCATTAAGCCACAGATAAACAATAGTAATAATTTTTTATTCATAATATAAAAGTATGTGTTCCCCTCTGGTTCAAAAGAGAAGAGTTTGTATAAATGCAGAAAGCGTGAACCCTTTGGCTTATTTTATCTAGCAGGTTCTGGAAAACCTTGGGTCTAAAATAAGTAACGGTCCACGCCTTATAAGGCATGAGAGCAGTTAACTTATCCTCGACCCTAATTAATTTTCCAGATTCGCTAGGAAGAGATAAGCCAAACACCTTCAATGTTTGATAATTAATATGTCTGCCACGTTTCCATGACGGTGCAAATATAGAAACTATTCGCAATATTTCCAGTGTTTTTTGCAATTAATAAACTGTTGTAGTGCCTTGCTTTATGTTGAGGGGTAAAAAAAAGATAGTGAGACTTAAAAAAATCTCACTATCTTCTATATTATTAATAAGGTGTATGCTTTCGCATTTCACTTGTTTGTAGAAAGTTCTTATTTGCCTTTCACTTTAATCTGAACATCAATATTTCCTCGTGTTGCATTAGAATAAGGACAGAACTGATGAGCCTCGTGCGCCAATTCTTCAGCTACCGACTGCTCAACGTCAGGAATATTTACATTCATTACCACTGCAAGCATAAAGCCATTACCATCATCTTTCTCCCCTATTGTAACTTCTGCCGTTACCGACGAAGTAATTCTTAACCTTCTTAACAGTCCAACGTGGCTTAAAGCTCCTGAGAAACAAGACGCATAACCAGCCGCAAATAGCTGTTCGGGATTGGTATAATTACCACCCTTACCACCCATTTCCTTAGGTTTCTTAACGTCAAAATCTAAAACTCCATCTGAAGATGTAATGTGTCCGTCTCGCCCGCCTACCGAAGTAGCAATAGCTGTGTACAATGCTTTCATAATTACTTAAATTAAATTGTTTAATCGACATTATAACGTCTCCAACTTCAAATTAGTTTTAGCTATTTATAACTTTAACCCTATTACAATAGTTAAGGCTATTTATAATGTTAATGGAAGCTTGACAACTTCTCAACTTCCTCTATTAAATCAAGTTTAATCTCATCCCAATCTTTTTCTAAAAGGCAGACAGGGTCAGGCATTTCATTGGCAATGGAAAAATCAGTAAAGTTGCCGACAAGCTGAGAAGAATCGTGTTCCCACTGATGCCTTTTCTCATGAAGATAAAGCATTTTTGGGAGGGAGTAATATTTAAGAAGACAATGCAAATCCCAAAAATCTTTCTTCCGTCCACCACGAGAAACAACATTCATCTTCATCGCAACAATATCATCAACTGAAGCCATACGTATTCCATCAAGAATATCTGCATCTGCGATAAAAGAATCGGTATACATCAAATCAATTTTGATATGTTCTTCTGATGAAACTCCAATATAGTAACTACGACCCATTCCTACAATAGAACCTTTATCATTGCAATCGTAGTAGGAAAAATTAGAGCGTAAGTAATTTTCGAAAGAAGCAAAATCAAGACTTCCGTATTCTAAATCGGTAAAAAGATCAATGTCAACAGAAAGTCGATGACCAAAACGGAGACTTAGGTTAGTTCCTCCAACAAGCCGAAAAGGAGCAAAAAGAGGTTCTGCCATCAACTGGTGTAAAATTTCTTTCAGAAGAGGCGTTACTGTATTATATCTTAATTCTTTGTTCATATCTGTTTTATTTTTGTTCGGATACTATAAGAATTAAAGGACTTAAACCGCTCTTCCTCAGAACGATCAATTCCATAGAAACGAAAAATTTCAATTTTCTCATCTTCACTACCTCTTTCAATTACTCTTTGAATGATAGCTTTACGATACAGACCCCAATCTATCTTATCAAAGTCGGTATCCCAAAATAAGATTCTTCGAACATTAGGAATACCTGTAACAGACAAACTGGCTTCTTTTTGTTTATATGCAGCTACATTATAATAGGCTTGTAGAGCAAGAAGAAAACCTTCTTCATATTCCAATGCTCTTTCAATCTTTATAGAAAGTTCAGTGGTAAGTTGTCTTCGTCCTGTAATTACAGCATTTATAGACTGACTGTGTTCGCCTATAGCTCGGGCAAAAGCACGCTGACTCAATCCTAAATTCCTCAACTTACGGTCAATAATCTTGCCCGGAGGAATGCCTTTGTATGTATCAAGATTCTGTTTCATTGTCATTCTTTTTACAAAGATACAAAACACAAACGAATTTGTTTGCATTTTCACCGACTTTAACCCTATTACAATATAAAACAATGGGGAGTTGTTATTATAGGCATAAAAACATATAAGCAATTTCACTTGTTTCGATTAGTTTTTTACTACCTTTACGACCGCATAAAAACAATGTAAAATGAAACAACTATTATATTTATTATTGACCGTAACACTGTTTTCGTCGTGTTTCACAAACAGAAGGCATCAAGTTGAAAAACAATGTGATTATTCTGTTAAAGTTGTAGGAATTTCAGACGGTGACACCTTTAAAGGAGTAACAGACGATAGCACCATAGTGCGTTTCCGTATTTATGGCATTGATGCTCCGGAAACAAAGCAAGCTTATTCGCAAAAATCGAAACAGTATCTATCTGATTTAATATTCAATAAAAGGGTAAATATCTCTGTACAAAAGCCAAAAGACAGATACGGTCGCCCTATTGTGTGGGTTTATACTCCCGATGGTAAAGACGTTTCGGCAGAAATGCTTAAAGCTGGCTTAGCTTGGCATTACAAAGAATACGACAAATCGGACGAATATGCCAACTTCGAGAAGGTTGCTAAAAAGAATAAAAAAGGATTGTGGCAAGATAATAATCCAACTGCACCTTGGGATTTTAGAAAAAATGCGAGAAATAAAAGACAGAAATAAAAGTTACAGGCTTTTAATAAGCATCGCATTCTTATCGTTGTTATAAACGGTTGAGAATATTTCTTTTCTCTTTGCTACTTCGCTTTCATCAAAAGGCAAAGACATATATAATCTAATCTCATTTAAGATTTCATCACTATCGTCTGGTAGAATTTTACAAAGAGACTCTAACCCAGAGCCTACAACCATTTTATCGTTCACCAAACAAGTATGTCCATTATATAAGGTGTTCAACAGTTTTAGCTTCACACCCGAAACTTGGTCGGTATACAATATATTTATTGCCGCTTCGGCTACAAGTTTGTGCATACTTTCATTGTCGGGATTAGGCTTTAATGTTACGTTAGGATATTTCGCAACGGCATCAACCAAAGACTTATCGGGCTTGCGACCAGCAAAAACCCACTGTATGCTTTGGTCTTTACCAGCTATAGACAAGAGATATGTTGCAGCCCTAATGTTTTCAGGCGTACTTAAGTCGGCGTGATAAAGCACATAAGGTTTCGTTTCGTTAGAAATATTTATTTCCTTATCGGAATTAAAAAACAAAGGAACATATTTAGTTTTATCTTTTCCGTATTTATCCGAGAAATAAGAATATTCGGTTGTTGAAAGAGCTAATATATAGGAAGCTGAGTTTAATTTCTTCTCATATTTTCTCAGACGATAAGCTTCAATAGCAAAATAAACCTTATCTCTCAACGATTTAGTACTCGAAGTAAGACCTTTATAATATAGATGTTCTATGTTATGCGCTCTCACTATTTTTTTTCTACCAGCCAACGAAGGGTGATTTAAGTAGTAACAAGTATGTAAACCCTCGAATAATATCGGATATGTATTTTGTTGCAAGTTATAAAGCAGTTCTTTATTTCTTCTACTATATATTATATAAGGTGTAAACGAAAGTTGAGAAGCAAAACCTGTCTTTCTTTTGTAGTAAAATACCTGATAACAATATTTTTCTAACTCTTCAGCTTCTTCCCTACCATAATGAAATGTATGTAAAATTACTCTGACATTATTTTTATATAGTGCTTTGAGCTTATAAAACACATCTATCACTCCTCCATAGTCGGGAGGATATGGTACATTAAAAGCCACAATATTCATAAAAATCTCGTTCATCAACTGCGAAATTAGTCTATTTTTAAGTAATTCCCTTAAAAAAACGCCATAAATCGATATTTTTTCTTCTGAATATTTTCTTAGTTATTCAGAAACATTATCTTTGTACGGATTTTAAAAATAAAAAGACATGAAAACTTTAGTAGAAAACTTAAACGAACAATTTGCGAGCTTCGCAAAAGATGCAGCTGACAACGTAGAAAAAGGAAACAAAGCTGCTGGTACAAGAGCAAGAAAAACTTCTTTAGGCATTGAAAAATTACTAAAAGAATTTCGTAAAAAATCAATCGAAGCTTCTAAATAATTAAGAATCTTCTTGGTACCGCAAAAAACGGAGGCTTCTGAAATAAAGTCTCCGTTTCGTATTTTAAATCTCTATTAAGCAATATTAAACAAGAAGCTTTAAACTAATTATTAACTTTACAGTCATATTACAAAGAAAGTATTATTGTTTAACTAACTAACATTAAAAGTTATGAAAGTAAAAGTATTATCAGTATTATTTATCTCCCTGCTATCTTTATCGGGTTTGGGATCAGAAGCGAAGGCTCAAGTTTATGTATCTGTATATGCTAATATACCATTGGCTCCAAATATTAATTTAACAATAGGAAGTTCTATACCAGCTCCAGCACCTAACTATGTTTGGATAGATGGCTATTGGGCTTGGGACGGTCATTTTCACGAATATGTTTGGGTACAAGGATATTGGGCAATAGCTCCTTATGCAAATGCGTATTGGATTCCTGGTTATTGGGAGTATTACAGAAATGGTTACAGATGGGTGAATGCTTGTTGGGCTCCTCACAATCATCATATTAATTATGGTTATTGCAATGGCAGATACGACTATTTCGGACGTCCTGTTTACTATCATAAACCTAATCACAGTCATAGTCACGGGTATGTGTATTCTTACGATCATAATCCTCAACACAGAGGAAAACACTACAACAGTTCGTCGTACTTCAACTCTGCCCCTGCAAAAGAAAGAGAAAAAATTAACAGCAGAGCAAATATAAGACAAGCTACTACTTCGCGAAGTAAACAAGAAGCTTCGCAAGTAAGACAAGTTAAATCAGATGATCGAGTTTCTTCTTCAAACGTAAGAAATTCGAGTTCAAGCAACAGTAGAAATAGCTCTAACTCAAACGAAGTAAGATCATCTTCTAACTCGTCAAACAACAACAGCAGTAGAAATTCGAGTAATGTAAACTCTAACTCTTCGAGTAATAGAAGTTCGAGTAACGTAAGCTCTGGGTCGTCAAATAGTAGAAGCTCAAGCAATGTAAGTTCTGGAAACTCAAGCAATAACTCAAGACAAAACACTCAAGTTAGATCATCAAGTAGCAGCAATTCTTCGAGAGGAAGCGCAAGCGGAAGCAGCTCAAGAAGCAGCAATAGTTCTTCTTCTTCAAGAAGCAGTAGCTCTGGAAGCAATTCAAGAACAAGATAAAAACAATTAAGAAACTGTTTAAATTTTAGTTATTCTAATTTTTAGAACTATTTTTAGTCTGATTAGCCGTTTTTAGAAGCGATAATAGCGGGCTATTTGAGCTGAGAAAAGCAATAATCAGAAAAAAAGAGACTAAAAATGAATAAAGAAGTTATTTTATGTTTTGATATTATTTTTCGTCTAAAATTTAAACAGTTTCTTAATAGATTTGTTTTTTTGAAAAGAAACAATTAATTTTACAAACCAATAAAATAAATAAAAGATGAAATCGGGTAAACTTATTATAACTAATATCTTCTCGTGGGCTGTCTGTGCTCTATTAGCCGTAACACTTACTGCAAATAAGGTTGCTGATGACGATACAAAAAAAGAAGAAAACGAAAAAGTTATAACTGTTGACAAATTAGTTCACGACTTTAAAACAATAAAAGAATTAGATGGTGAAGTAAAAACAACATTTACTTTTACCAACAAAATGGATACTCCTTTTTCTATAGATAAAGTAATAGCACAATGTGGTTGCTCGAAAACTACTTGGACTAAAACACCTATCGAACCAGGGAAAACAGGCGAAGTAGAAGTTGTATTCGACCCTAATGGCTTGTACGGAGTATTTGATAAGAATTTAACTGTAGTAACTAATGGCACTCCCAATAGAATTACTATTAAAGTTAAAGGTATAATAGAATAATAATTACTAATTTATAACTAAAAAAAACTTCTATTTATCATGGATTTACAAAAGATTAAAAGCAAGTTCGAAACATTATTTGGAAGTGAAGGTGTTCTTTACACTTCTCCTGGTCGTATAAACCTAATTGGTGAGCACACCGATTATAACGGAGGGTTTGTTCTTCCTGGTGCTATCGACAAAGCTATGTATGTAATGATTAAACCTAACGGATTAGATAAAGTAAGAGCTTACGCACTTGACTTAGACGAATCGTCGGAGTTTGGTATTAGTGGCGATGCTGATCAACCTAAAGAACAGTGGGCAAGCTACATTTTCGGAGTTGTTCGCGAGATGCAAAAGAAAGGAGCTACTGTTCCTGCTTTTGATTTAGTAATGTCGGGCGAAGTTCCATTAGGAGCAGGTATGTCTTCTTCTGCAGCTCTTGAAAGTGCTGTTGGTTTCGCACTTAACGACACTTACAACTTAGGCTTTACTCGTCCTGAATTAGCAACTATAGGTCAGATGACCGAACACAACTACATAGGTGTTAAGTGTGGTATTATGGATCAATTTGCTTCTTGTATGGGTAAAGAGGGATCTTTAATTCGTTTAGATTGCCGTTCTTTTGAGTACGAATATTTCCCATTCGATCCTAAAGGATACAAATTAGTTCTTATAAACACTTGTGTTCCTCACAACCTTGCAGCTGGCGGTGAATACAACAAACGTCGTGCTTCTTGCGAGGCTGTAGTTGCCGAAATAGCTAAAACTCACCCAGAAGTAAAACTTCTTCGCGATGCCAATATGACTATGCTTGAAGAAGTAAAAGGTAAAGTAGACCCAGTTGATTACCAACGTGCTTTATTTGTTGTAGGCGAAATTCAACGCTTATTAGATGCTTGTGATGCTCTAAACAAAGGCGACTACGAAACAGTAGGACAAAAAATGTATGAAACTCACGAAGGTTTGAGCAAAAACTACGAAGTAAGCTGCGACGAATTAGATTTCTTAATCGAACAAGCTAAGAAATACGGAGTAACTGGTGCTCGCGTTATGGGTGGTGGTTTCGGAGGTTGTACTATCAACTTTGTAAAAGAAGATAAGATAGACACTTTCGTTAAAGAAGCTACTGCTGCTTACGAAGCTAAGTTTGGAATTACACCAAAAGTATATGATGTTGTAATTAAAGACGGAGCAAGAAAATTAGCTTAATGTAATAAATACATATATTATAAGAGGTCGTTTTAAAGCGACCTCTTTTTTTGTGTTTATATTTGCAAGGTTGTTTCAAAAAAAAAAATAAATATATTATTTGCTCGTATAAAATTATTATCTAACTTTGAGCCGTAAATATAAAAAAGACAAATAAGAACAATGAGTTTATTAACAAATACATTTTATTGGTGGCGCTTATTCTTTATAAAAAGAGTGAGTTAAATCTGTGTATGTATCTTAGTTAATATATAAGTATAATATAGAAGGTCTGTTGTAACTCACAACAGACCTTTTTTTATGCTCAAAAATAAACAAACAATAAAAAATAATAATTATGACACAATCATTTAGAGTAAACGAAGAAGGGTACTTTGGAGAATTTGGAGGAGCTTATATTCCCGAAATACTTCACGCTAATGTAGAAACACTAAAAAATGCTTACAAAACAATTATCGAGAGTAACGATTTTCAAACAGAGTATAATGCTCTGCTTCGAGATTATGTTGGTCGCCCCTCGCCTCTTTATTTAGCCAAAAGACTTTCAGAAAAATATGGCTGTAAAATTTATCTTAAGCGAGAAGACCTTAATCATACTGGTTCGCACAAGATTAACAACGCTATCGGACAAATTTTATTAGCTCGACGTATGGGAAAGACAAGAATTATTGCAGAAACAGGTGCAGGTCAGCACGGAGTAGCAACTGCTACAGTATGTGCCTTAATGAATATGCCTTGTGTAGTTTATATGGGAAAGACCGATGTTGAACGACAACACTTAAATGTGCAAAAAATGAAGATGCTTGGAGCTACTGTAATTCCTATTACAAGCGGAAATATGACTCTTAAAGATGCAACAAATGATGCTATTAGAGACTGGTGTTGTAATCCTACCGACACTTTCTATGTTATTGGTTCGGTTGTTGGACCTCATCCTTATCCCGATATGGTTGCTCAACTTCAATCTGTTATCAGCAAAGAAATAAAGAAACAATTAATGGAGAAAGAAAATAGAGACACTCCTGATTATCTTGTTGCCTGTATAGGTGGAGGAAGCAATGCGGCTGGAACTATTTACGAATATCTCGACAATCACAACGTTAATATTATATTGGCTGAAGCTGGTGGTAAAGGAATCAACTCTGGGAAAACTGCGGCTACTATACATATTGGAAAAACAGGTATTATTCACGGATTTAAGACTATTCTGATGCAAACAGAAGATGGACAAATAGAAGAGCCCTACTCTATTTCAGCAGGACTCGACTATCCTGGAATTGGACCTATGCACGCCAATATGGCTAAACAAAAACGCTCTGAAGTTTTGGCTATTAATGACGATGAAGCTCTTGATGCTGCTCTTGAGCTTACACAACTTGAAGGAATTATTCCTGCTCTTGAGTCGGCTCACGCTTTGGCTGTTTTTAAGAAAAAACAATTCAAACCCGACGATGTAATAGTGCTTTGTCTTTCGGGACGAGGAGATAAAGATATGGAAACTTATGTAGCTCTTAATGATTAATATTTCAATTATGAAAAAGACAATAATAAATACAATCAGTCAATCGGTGCTTGCTGATTTGCAAACCCCTGTAAGTATTTATCTAAAAGTTAGAGACACCTTTACCGAGTCGGCATTACTCGAATCTTCTGATTATCATAGTAACGAAAATTCTATATCTTTTATAGGGGTAGACCCTATAGCTCGCTTCGAAGTTAACAATAAACGGGTAACAATGACTTTCCCTTCGGGTTATAAAGAAATGATTTCGGTAGAGAATAATAATGATAATATTAATATTCCTGACTTACTGCAAGAGTTTATACATTCATTCGAAATAAATAACAACAATAATAATACAGGCTACAACGGATTGTTTGGTTATACTTCTTACGATGCTGTAAAATATTTCGAAGAAATAAGCATTAACAATACCTCTAAAGAAAACAAAACTCCCGAAATGATTTACATCTTTTATCGCTTCATTATAGTTGTTAATCATTTCAAAAACGAAATGACTATAGTCGAGAATGTTGTTGAAGGCACTAAAAGTCGTATGGATTATATAGTAGGTATACTTAATAACCGCAATTATGCTTCGTATAACTTTATGGCTAAAGGTAAAGAAACTTCTGATATTACAGATGAAGAATATAAAGAAATGGTTCGAAAAGGCATATCACACTGTAAACGTGGCGACGTTTTTCAAATAGTTTTATCAAGAAGATTTTCTCAACCATTTACAGGAGATGATTTTAAAGTTTACCGTGCTTTAAGATCTATAAATCCTTCACCTTATTTATTCTATTTCGATTTTGGTTCGTTCCGAATATTTGGTTCAAGTCCGGAAATACATTGTGGAATTTCTAAAGGGAAAGCCTATATCGACCCTATAGCTGGAACTTTTAAGCGTACGGGCGATGATGAAAAAGATAAAAATCTGGCTCGTCAGCTTTTAGAAGATCCTAAAGAAAATGCCGAACACGTGATGCTTGTAGACCTTGCTCGTAACGATTTAAGTAAAAACACTCGTAATGTTCAACTCGGCTTTTATAAAGAAATACAATTTTACTCTCACGTTATTCATCTTGTTTCGCGTGTTATTGGAGATGTAAAAGAAGAAACAAATACAATAAAAATATATGCTGACACATTTCCTGCAGGAACTCTATCTGGTGCTCCAAAGGTAAGAGCTATGGAATTAATTAGAGACATAGAACACCACAATAGAGGTGTTTATGGAGGTTGTATTGGTTACATAGGACTAAATGGCGATATAAATCAGGCTATTACTATACGCACCTTTGTTAGTGTTGATAATACGCTACACTATCAAGCAGGAGCTGGTATTGTGTCTCGCTCTAACGAAGATTCGGAACTGCAAGAAGTAAACAATAAATTAGGAGCATTAAAGAGTGCAATAGACCGAGCTGAACAAATAATTAATTAGTTATGAAAATTCTTCTATTAGATAATTACGATTCATTCACTTATAATTTAGTTCATATTATAAATGAAGTAGGCTATGAAGTAGATGTGTATCGTAACGATAAAATAAGTATTGAAGCTGTAGATAAATACGATAAAATAATACTCTCTCCTGGGCCTGGCATTCCTTCCGAAGCTGGTTTGCTTCTACCTATAATTAAGAAGTATGCACATTGTAAAAGTTTTTTAGGTGTTTGCTTAGGACATCAAGCTATAGCTGAAGCTTTCGGTGGTGGGCTTATCAATTTAGAATATGTATATCATGGAGTTTCGTCTCCTATCAATATAATAGCAGACGATAAGATATTCAATAATATTCCTTCTAAAATAGAAGTCGGAAGGTATCATTCTTGGGTTGTTGACAGAAACACATTCCCTAACGAACTGTTGATAACGGCTGTCGATAACGAAAATAAAATAATGGCTCTAAAACATAAAACGTTAGACATACATGGTGTGCAATTTCACCCCGAATCTGTGCTTACATCATTTGGGAAAGATATAATAAAACAATTTCTTGCATCGTAAAAGATTAATTAAATAATGAAAACAACATTGAACCGATTATTTGAGCATCAGTACCTAAGCAGAGAAGAAGCTCGCAATATATTGAGCAACATGGCTCAAGGAGAATATAACGAAAGTCAGATAGCGGCTTTCATTACAGTATATTTTATGCGGAGTATAAGCGTAGACGAAATACTTGGCTTTAGAGATGCTTTGTTGGAAACACGTGTGAATGTAGATGAGCTTCGAGAGTATAATCCGATAGACATTGTGGGTACTGGCGGCGATGGTAAAAACACTTTCAACATATCAACTGCTGCTTGTTTTGTAACGGCAGGTGCTGGATATAAAGTTGTTAAGCACGGAAACTATGGAGCTACTTCTGTAAGTGGAGCTTCTAATGTTATGGAAGAACACGGGGTTAAGTTTTCAGACAAAATAGATTTACATAAAAAATCGCTCGACGAAACAAACATTGCTTATCTACACGCTTCGCTGTTTAATAAAGCATTGAAAGCGGTAGCTCCGGTACGGAAAGCTTTGGCTGTAAAAACTTTCTTCAATATACTTGGTCCATTAGTGAATCCTATAATTCCTAAACGTCAAGTATTAGGTGTTTACGACCTAAAGATGGCTCGGCTTTATAATTATATCTTTCAAGAAAGCGGTAATGATTTTACAATAGTGCATAGTCTTGACGGCTACGATGAAATATCTCTTACCGACACTTTTAAGATTATCAATAAATATGATGAACGTATTTACACTCCCGAAGAACTTGGTTTTAATAAGGTTAACCCTGACGAACTTTTCGGTGGGTACACCACTAAAGATGCAGCTCTTATATTTGATAATGTTTTAGCTAACTGCGCTACCGAAGCTCAAAAAAATGTTGTTATTGTAAACTCTGCAACAGCTATACAAACGATAGAACCTTCGCTCAACTTTCAAACTTGTATTGCTAAAGCCAAAGAATCGTTAGAGTCGGGCAAAGCTAAACATACTTTTATTAAGTTTTTAGAAATAAATAAACTATGAATATTTTAGAAACTATATGCAACAATAAGCACATAGAGATAGCACGACAAAAAGAGGCTGCTCCCCTATCTTATGTAAAAAACTTAGCAGAAGAACAAGTTCAGACTATACAACGCACCTCATTCAAACAATCTCTAAACAATTCAAAAACAGGAATAATTGCCGAGTTTAAAAGAAAATCTCCATCTAAAGGGTGGATACATCAGAATGCAAATATAGCATCTATAGTTAAAGGGTATGAAGATGCAGGTGCTGCTGCTATCTCTTGTCTTACCGACGAACATTTTTTTGGTGGTTCGTTCAACGATTTCAAAACAGCAAGAAGTATTATATCTAAAATACCTCTATTAAGAAAAGATTTTATTGTTGATGAATATCAGATATATCAATCAAAGGTAATGAAAGCTGATGTTATTCTTCTTATAGCGGCGTGCCTTACTCCCGACGAAACTTACCGTTTTACCAATATAGCGCACAACTTAAAAATGGAAGTTCTTCTCGAAATACACAACGAACAAGAGCTCGAACATATTCAGCCTAACATAGATGTTATCGGCATTAACAACAGAAACTTAAAAACTTTCGTTACGAATATTCAGCACACGATAGATTTATCGCACAAAATACCCCAAAGTTTCACTAAAATTTCAGAAAGTGGATTATCTGATAGTAAAACTGTTATAAACTTAAGAAAAGAAGGGTTTAAGGGTTTCCTTATGGGAGAAAATTTTATGAAAACAGAAAGCCCTGCTAATACTCTTCAACAATTTATTAAAGATATCGAATATGAAAATTAAAGTTTGCGGAATGAAATATTCCGACAATATAAAAGAACTGCTTAATCTTCCTATAGATATGATGGGATTAATATTCTATCCTAAATCGCCAAGATACACAAACGAATATATTTCTAACATTAAATATGCCGAGAAGAATATTGAGCTTGTAGGTGTGTTCGTAAATGAATCATTCGAGAATATTATAACAAAAGTAAAGGAATTCAATTTAAACATTGTACAACTTCACGGCAACGAAGAACCAACACTTTGTGTAAATCTAAAAAAGCAAGGCTTAAAAATTATAAAAGCTATATCAATAAAAGACGAGAGAAGTTTTAATATTTGTGATATTTACGATAATTGCGATTATCTTTTATTTGATACTTCAACTTCTGCTTACGGTGGCTCTGGTAAAAAATTCGATTGGAATACATTATCTCATTACAAAGGCTCTACTCCATTTTTATTAAGTGGTGGTATTGACGATGTAGATGCCGAAAAGATTAAAAACATAAAACACAATATGTTTGCTGGCATAGATTTAAACAGCAAATTTGAATTATCGCCTGGAATGAAAGACATAAACAAATTAAAAAAATTTATAAACATTATACGATATGAACAAGATTAATGAATTATTCAAAAACAAAAAAAGTAATATAGTTTCTATATACTTTACAGCAGGATTTCCTAAACTCGAAAGCACAACCAAAATTATTCTCGAACTACAAAACGAAGGGGTAGATTTAATAGAAGTTGGTGTTCCTTTTTCAGACCCTATGGCCGATGGTCCTGTTATACAGCAAAGCGGCTCTATTGCCCTTCGTAATGGTATGACTATGAAATTGCTTTTCTCTCAATTAGCATCAATAAAAGACGAAGTAAATATACCTCTAATTATGATGGGATACCTAAACCCCATTATGCAATATGGATTTGAAAAATTTTGCGAAGATTGTAAGTTATCTGGAATATCAGGAATGATAATCCCCGACCTACCTTTTGCAGAATACATAAATAATTACAAGCCTATAGCCGACCGTTACAACTTAAAAGTAATTATGCTTATTACACCCGAAACATCAGAAGAACGTATACGCAATATCGATTCTAATACCGACAGTTTCATTTATATGGTTTCGTCGGCTTCAACAACTGGAGCACAAAACAACTTCGATAACAAGAAACAAGAATATTTTCATCGCATCAACAGTATGCAATTAAAAAACCCACGATTAATTGGCTTTGGTATTTCAAATAGAGAAACGCTACAATCGGCATTCGACAATGCTGCAGGAGCTATTATAGGTAGTAAATTTATTTCTTTATTGGAAGAAACTGGAAGTGTAAAAGACGCAATAAAAGGATTAGGAATCTATTGAAGGAATATTTATGTGAAGTAACCACAAATACACTTCGCATAAATACTTAATTATCAGCAATTAGTGCTTCACAAAAAATCTCACTGTGTTACAAAAAACTCTCAGTGTTTTTCACCTCGAAATTCATTGTGTTTTTTAAAAAACACAGTGTCTTTTTTCTGCAACTAACTGCAAAAATTAATTATTATAGATACCTTTGTATTTATAATATTAATAGCGATGAACAATATCAAAAATAAACCTCTTATTCTGGTTACTAACGACGATGGAGTAAGGGCTAAAGGCATTAACGAATTAATAAAACATATTGCCGACTTAGGACGTATAGTTGTAGTAGCTCCCGAATATCCTCAGTCGGGTATGTCGAGTGCCATAACTTCTATTAATCCTCTTAGAGTAAAGCTGTTGAGCGATAATGAGAATCTGAAAATTTATAGTTGTTCGGGTACTCCCGTAGATTGCGTTAAGCTGGGAGTGAACGAGCTATTAGAGCGTAAACCCGACATAGTAGTATCGGGAATAAATCACGGCTCTAACGCTGGTATAAGCGTAATTTATTCAGGAACTATGGGTGCTGCTATAGAAGGTTGTATATTTGGCATTCCATCAGTAGGGCTTTCGCTTACCGATCACGATTATGATGCCGACTTCTCTGAGGCTCTGAAATACTGCCGTATGGTAGTCGAGAACGTAATTAAACACAGCTTGCCAAAAGGTGTTTGCCTAAATCTGAATGTTCCGAATATCGACAATGTTAAAGGCTTGAAGGTGTGTAGTCAGACTAAAGGTAAATGGACTCAAGAGTTTCAACCCAGTAAAGACCCTTCGGGGAAAACAATCTATTGGCTAACTGGCGAATTTGATAACGAAGATAAAGACAATAAAGAGAACGACGATTGGGCGTTAGACAATGGATATGCCGCTTTAGTGCCAGTGCAGATAGATATGACAGCCTATCACTTTATGGAGTCGTTAAAAGAATGGGAAGTTAATCTATGAAATATTATCTTATAGCTGGCGAAGCTTCGGGCGACTTACACGCTTCTAACTTAATGAAATCTCTGAAAGAGGTTGATGCTAATGCCGATTTCAGATACTTCGGTGGCGACCTTATGCAAGCCGTTGGTGGTACTTTGGTTAAGCATTATAAGGAAATGGCTTTTATGGGCTTTATACCCGTATTGCTTAATCTTAAAACTATATTCAAGAATATGAGTATAGCTCGTGAAGATATTAAGGCTTACAATCCTGATGTGGTTATACTGATAGATTATCCTGGCTTTAATCTTAAGATGGCTAACTTCGTTAAACAACAGCTAAACATTCCTGTATTTTATTATATATCGCCCAAAATATGGGCTTGGAAAGAGTATCGCATAAAGAATATTAAACGAGATGTTGATAAGATGTTTTGCATACTTCCTTTTGAGGTCGACTTCTATAAGAAACATAATTTCCCTGTAGAGTACGTAGGTAATCCTACGGTTGATGCTTTGGCTTTAAGAGAGCATAAAGATGAAACGTTTGATGAGTTTTGTTCGACTAACTCGTTAAACAACAAGCCAATAATAGCTCTACTGGCTGGTAGCAGAAAGCAAGAGATTAAAGACAATCTGCCTACTATGATTAAGGTTGCTTCGGAGTATAAAGACTATCAGATTGTAATAGCTGGAGCTCCTGGCATATCACCCGACTATTATTCGTTATTCTTAAAAGACAGTGATGTTAGCATTGTGTTCGACCAAACATATAGACTACTTAAACAGTCTGACGCTGCTTTGGTAACCTCTGGCACTGCTACTTTAGAAACTGCATTGTTGAGAGTTCCTCAGGTTGTATGTTATAAAACTCCTGTTAAGCACATTGTTACCTTTGTATGGAACAATTTCTTTAAGGTTAAATACATATCGTTGGTTAATCTTATCGCCAACAAAACGGTTGTTAAAGAGTTATTTGGCAAATACTTTTCGCCTAAACTTATCTCTAACGAATTGAATGATATTTTATATAATAAGGAGTATCGCAATAAGATGCTTGATGAATACGAGCTTGTTGCGTCTCGCTTGGGTAGTGTTGGTGCTTCGCATAAGGCAGCCCAAGCTATGCTTGGGAAGTTAAAAGATAAAAACTAAAAGATAAAAGTTAGAGCTACCAAAAGGTAGTATTTGCATAGTTCGGTAGTTGTATGGATAAAAGGCTGAAAGCCTTTTGCTGCCTTATCTCTGGAGACGCGGCACGCCACGTCTCTACTGTGCATTGCGATTGGCTTCGCTTGTCGCCAACTTTTCTCTTTTAGTTTTTAGTTTTTAACTTGTGCAAAGCACACCAACTTTTAGTTTTTAACTTTTAGTTTTTAGTTTAATTTTTTTGAATAAAAAAATTATGAGTAATCCTTTTTTTCATTTTAAGAAGTTTACAGTTTATCACAATCTTTGCGCAATGAAGGTTGGTACCGATGCCGTATTGCTTGGAGCTTGGAGTAATCACACTTCTGCTCGCTGGATATTAGATGTTGGCACAGGTTCGGGAGTTATAGCTTTGATGTTGTCGCAAAGGTTTAGCGATGCTAAGGTAGATGCTATAGACATAGACGAGGGAGCTTATCAACAAGCTTGTATTAACTTTAATAATTCTCCTTTTAAGGATAGGCTTAAGGCTTTTAACGAGAGTTTCTTAGAGTTTTCTCCACAATATAAATACGACCTTATAGTGTCTAATCCTCCTTACTTCAACAACTCTTTGCTGTCGCCTAATCATTCAAGAACTTTAGCCCGACACACTACCGAACTAAATCTTAATACGCTTATAGAGAAGGCTAAATCGTTATTAAACGATAAAGGAATATTAGCACTCGTGCTCCCCTACTCTTCGTTAGAAACTACAGTTGATATAGCTAACGATAATGGATTGCATCTGGTGCGTTCCTTATCTGTAAAGCCAATGGAAAATCGCCCACCAAAAAGAGTTTTACTTGAGTTTTCAAACTCTTTTGGCGAACAAATAAATAAAGAGTTAGTTCTTGAGCTATCAAGACATAATTACAGTCTCGAATATAAAGCCTTAACTAAAGATTTTATGTTAGATTAACGAACAAACAATAGTTCGCGATACTTAGGCAATGTCCATAGTTCGTCGTCTATAATCAACTCTAACTCATCAACCTGATAACGTATTTCCTCGAAGAAAGGAAGCACAGTATCGTGATAAGCAATAGCCTTAGAGCGTTCGTCTTCTATACGGTTAGCCACTTTGCGAGCTTCAATCATTTCGTCGGTTTTGCCCTTCATAATAGATATACGTTCCGATATTTCTTCTATTATGCTATTGTCGTGAGCTGATAATCTTTCAGCTTTTGCTTTATCGTATATCTGGTGCATCTTATACACATTATCTAAAAGAGCCGATTGATATTTAGTTGCAACAGGTATAATATGATTCATAGTAAGATCGCCTAACACACGAGCTTCTATCTGTATCTTTTTGATATAAGTTTCCCATTTAACTTCGTTACGAGCGTGAAGTTCTCTTTCGTTAAGCACTCCTATGCTTTCAAACATTTTTACTGTTTCGGGCTGAGTGTAAACATCGTAGATAAGAGGCACACTTGTTTCGCAATCCAAGCCTCTCTTTTCGGCTTCTACTTTCCAATCGTTGCTATAACCATTACCATCGAAACGAATACTCTTCGACTCTTTAATGTATTCTTTTAGCACCGCGAATATAGCCTTATCTTTAGAGCAGCCTTGTTTCATTTTTTCGTCTACTGCATTCTTAAACTCTATAAGTTGATAAGCTACAATAGAATTAAGAGCTATCATAGAGGTAGCGCAGTTTGCCGAAGAACCTACAGCTCTGAACTCAAATCTATTTCCTGTAAAAGCAAAAGGAGATGTACGGTTACGGTCGGTATTATCTAAAAGCACTTCAGGTATTTTAGCTATACCTAATTGCATACCTCGCTTTTCGTCCATAACAATAGCTTCTTCGCTGGTACTATTCTCTAACTTATCTAACACTGAAGATATTTGAGAACCAAGAAATATAGATATAATAGCTGGTGGAGCTTCGTTAGCACCCAAACGATGAGCATTCTGAGCCGTCATTATTGAAGCTTTAAGTAAAGCATTATTTTTATAAACAGCCATCAATACATTCACCACAAAGGTAATAAACTGAAGGTTTTCTTCTGGGGTTTTACCAGGTGTAAGCAATCCTATGCCAGTGTCAGTTCCCATAGACCAGTTGTTGTGTTTACCCGAACCATTAACTCCTGCAAATGGTTTTTCGTGTAATAACAATCTGAATCCGTGTCGACGAGCTATCTTCTTCATCAAAGACATCATCAACAAGTTTTGGTCTACCGATAGGTTCATCTCTCCGTATATAGGAGCTAACTCGAACTGATTAGGCGCAACTTCATTATGACGAGTTTTTAGAGGAATACCATACTTATAGCCTTCGTATTCTAAATCTTTCATATAAGCTTGCACTCTTGTAGGTATAGAACCGAAGTAATGATCTTCTAACTGTTGATTTTTAGCCGATTCGTGCCCCATAAGCGTACGTCCAGTAAGCATTAAATCGGGACGAGTAGCATACAGTCCTTCATCAACAAGGAAGTATTCTTGTTCCCAACCCAAGTAAGTAAATACTTTCTTTACCGAAGGGTCGAAGTAGCGGCACACATCAGAAGCTGCCTTATCTAAAATGTTAAGAGATTTAAGAAGAGGTGTTTTATAGTCTAAAGCCTCACCTGTATACGATATAAATACGGTAGGGATACAAAGAGTATCATCTACAATAAAAGCAGGCGAAGAAGGGTCCCAAGCTGTATAACCACGAGCTTCGAAAGTATTTCTTATCCCACCACTTGGGAATGAAGAAGCATCAGGTTCTTGTTGAGCAAGTAGTTTACCCGAAAACTCTTCTATGATATGACTGCCAGGCTCTGCCGAATACTCAATAAAAGAGTCGTGTTTCTCTGCCGTACCACCAGTTAAAGGTTGAAACCAATGCGAATAGTGAGTAGCACCCAACTCCATTGCCCACATTTTCATACCTGCGGCTACGTGGCTTGCTAATTCACGGTCTAAGGTTTCGCCTTTATCTATTACTGCTAAAAGAGCCTTCATTGTTTCTTTAGAAAGATATTTAGCCATTCTTTCTTTATTGAAAACGTATTTACCGTAATACTCAGAAGTTATCTGACTCGGAGTTTGTGCTGGTATGGCTTTCTTCTTAAAAGCTTCTTCAACAGCTTTAAATCTCAAACTTGACATATATTATAATTATTTTGAGTGCAAAGATAATTTATTTTTCTTAGAGTTTTATTGCGACGTTCACAATTACTAAAAGATTTAGTGAGAGTTTCACATAGACAAACTCTTCAAATCGAAGTACATTAAGCGAGTTTGGGTTCCTTTATCTTCGTCAGAAAGAAAGTTGAATTCATTTTTTTCATAGAAGTTAAAGGCGGTATTGTAAGCATCAACAGTTATGAAGCGACAGGCTATATCTCTTTTGTTAGACAAAAGGCTTTTCACTGTATCTAAGATGAAGCGACCAATTCCACAACCACTAAAATCCTCGCTTACAGCAAGTCGACCAATTTTCACAGCAGGGTAGTTTTGGCGACGCTTATCATTCGGAATCTTATTTTTACGATTAAAACGATTCCAAAAACTTTTCTCCTTAGTATCAGAAGTGTCGAAAACAACCTTATCATTGAGTAAGCAGAAGTACGCTACAGTGCAGTCTTTGTATTCAAGTATGTAAGTAGTGGCCATTAATTCAGAAAGATAATTCTTAGCATCATCAAATAAAAAACCGTTCAAGTCTGCATCTCCACAGTCGAACGGCTTTATTTCGTAAGTTTGATTTAGTCTATTAAGAATTAGATCTTCAAAATCTATCATATCTTTATAAATAAGAATTAAACAGGGAAAGTTGCAATCTTTTTGAAAATAGCATACGATTTGTTTATTCGACTAATCTCCTCCTTAGAGGCAGGTTTAACAGCTTTAAGGCGCTCCTCAAAGCGTCTTGCATCTTTACCCCTAAGTACGGGCGTTTCTTTAATTGAGCTTGCCATAATTACCTGTTTTTTATTTATAATACAAAGGTAAGAATTTAATTCCGTTTATCCAAGTATCACTCCCTTACAGATCTTATATCACTCCCATTTCTACCATTTGCACAACTCTTTCGGCTGCTGCATCTTTACCATCTGGTTCCCATTTCGATTTAAGACTTGCTCCAAACATTCCTGCAAATATATTCCAAAAGCCTGCTCTAAAAGAGCCTAAAAAACCTTTCACTATATCATAAGATGTTTGATTACATTCTCTATCTACCAATCTGATAAGCATTTTACCTTGAGATAGGGTTAGTTTCTTTAATATAGGTTTGTATTCGTCGTATAAATCTTTTTCCATTCTTTTTATATGGTTTTCTCTTGCTTTATCGTCGGGCAGAGTCATTATATAATTGTAGGTTTCGATAAGAGTAGCATAAATCATTTTAGCGTGAGGCAGAGTCTTCTTTACATCTCTTACCAACTTACGGTATTGAGCATCTTGTTTTGAACTATAAATAATCTGTTCGGGATATATATATATGTCTCTTATCACCATCACTTGCACTGTATCGCCATCAATGATTTCATATTCGGGTATTTCTGATCTATAATTATCCTGAGCATAAACGATACCGAATGGGCAAATAGTAAAGAATATTGTAAGAAAGTATCTCATATTTCAAACTAAAACTACACAACAAATTTACATTGTTTTTTATCAATTACAATTATTAAATGAAAATAATACAACAAAAAGAAGAATATTTAATGTTTTTATTGTAATTTCACGGCATAAACGTTCTTTTAATTACAAATTGAAATTATATACATACCAATAAAAACACACAAAGAAGATGGAAAACACAAAGAAAGTAACAACTCAAGAGGTTGTAGAATGGGCCAAACAGTTCTTAGAAAAAGCTGACAAAGAGCTTACCCCAAGTGAAGTAAAAGAACAAAAGAAGTATGCTTCATTGGTTCAGACACCAGAATACAAAACATTTCTATCTAAGATGCTCGACGAATCTTCTCAGATTAGAGATAACGTTAAGTTAAACAAAAGAGTAAAGCAGCTTATTGAAGAATATGGTGTTCCCGATTTCTTTAATAGTTTCGACCAGATGCTATTGAAAGCATATATGGGTGTTGGTTTCTTATTCCCTCATATAGCGATGCCTATATTCAAACAGAAACTAAGAAACGAAACTCGTAAAATTATCATAGCAGAAGAACGCCCAAAGCTCACTAAACACTTAGCTGGCAGATGGAATAGCAATATCGGTCAGAATGTAAACCTTCTTGGCGAAGTAGTGTTAGGCGATGGAGAGGCTAACAATCGTTATCTTCACTACTTAGAAGCCTTAGAAGAGCCAGACATTAACTATATCTCTATCAAGCTTTCGGGCATCTATGCTCAAATACGTGCTTTAAGTTACGAAGAGAATAAGAAAGAGCTTTGCGATATGGTAGCTGCTGTTTATCAGAAAGCTATCGACAATCCTTATACCGAAAAAGATGGAACTAAGCGTGCCAAGTTCGTAAACTTAGATATGGAAGAATATAAAGACTCTGAACTAACTATTGATGTATTTATAGAAGTAATGAGTCGTCCTGAGTTTAAGCACTACACTGCTGGCTTAGTTATACAAGCATACCTACCCGATGCCGAAAGCTTACAGAAACGCTTATTAGATTTCGCTAAGAAACGTTATTCCGAAGGTGGTGCTCCTCTTAAAATGCGTTTAGTAAAAGGAGCCAACCTACAAATGGAGAGCGTAATATCGTCTATGAAAGGCTGGGCTAACCCTGTTTACCCTACAAAAGTAGAAGTAGATGCTAACTATCTTCACATATTAGACATAGCTTTACGTCCCGAAAACATAGAAGCTTGCGCTGTAGGTGTTGCTTCTCATAACTACTTTAGCATTGCTTACGCTCACCTATTGGCAGAAAAGAATGGAGTTAGTAAATATGTTACTTTCGAGATGCTCGAAGGTATGGCTAACAACCTGCCTCGTGTAATGAGAAAGATTGAGAAACAGATTATCCTTTACACTCCGGTGGTTAAAGACAAATCTTTCCTTAATGCTATTTCTTATTTAGTTCGCCGTTTAGATGAAAACACTGGCAAAGACAACTTCTTAAGCTACACGTTCAATCTAACGCTTAACAGTCCGCAATGGAACTTCCTTGCTAATCAATTCTTAGAAGCTTATAGCCTCAAAGATAGCGTTAATACAACTCCTTATCGCAATCAAGACAGAACAAAGGCTCCTATCCCCGTTAAAGATATTAATGTATTTGAAAGCGAACCCGATACCGACTTAGATCTCCCTCAAAATAGAGCTTGGGCTTTAGAGAAACTAAAGAAATGGGGAACAGAAGTAAACGAAACTAACTTCACTATTCCTGTTCAAGTTGGAGATAAAGAGGTTGTTACAGAGAGTAAGAAACTGTATAAAGACCGTAGTCGTGATGAGAAATTCACATTCTGCGAAGCAAGTCTTTCTTCTTTAGAACAAGTTAAAGAGATTATCGAGATAGCAGAGAAAGATGCTTCTGGTTGGAAAAATACTTCTGTAGATAAGAGAAACGAAATACTTCATAAGGTAGCCGATAACCTAAGTGCTAAACGTGGCGACTTGATAGGCTGTATGTCTGCAATCACCGGTAAAACCTTTACCGAAGGCGATGTAGAAGTATCTGAAGCCATAGACTTCTGTCGCTTCTACCCTATCTCTATGAAGGCTTTCGAAGGCTTAGAAACATTAAAGCTTACTCCTAAAGGTGTTATCTTAGTTATTCCACCCTGGAACTTCCCATTAGCTATTCCTGTTGGTGGTGTAGCCTCTGCATTAGCTGGTGGAAACACTGTAATACTTAAACCTGCAACTGTAGCCCTGCCTATTGCTTGGGAATTTGCTAAATGCTTCTGGGAAGCTGGCGTTCCTAAAGATACTCTACAAGTTGTATGCCCTTCCGAAAGAAGCTCTCTAACATACCTTACAAGTCATTCGGCTATCAAACACGTAATACTTACAGGTGGCACTGATACTGCTTTCCGATTATTAAAAACAAGTCCTCGCACTCCTCTTTCTGCCGAAACCGGAGGTAAGAACGCTATCATCGTTACTGCCAATGCCGACCAAGACAAAGCTATCTTAAATATAGTATCATCGGCATTCAGCAATTCGGGACAGAAGTGTTCGGCTTGTTCGCTACTACTCTTAGATAAGAAAACATACAATAGCGAAGCCTTCAAAGCTAAACTAAAAGATGCTGTTATGAGTATGCGCACTGGTAGCGTATGGGATACAATAAACGTAGTTGGTCCAATGATAGATAACAATAACGAGAAACTACTTCACGCCATCAACAATCTCGAACCTGGCGAATCATGGTTAGTAGCTCCTGAGTTTTTAGATGAGAAGAAATACATTCTTCGTCCTACAGTTAAATGGGGAGTAAAGCCTACAAGTTATACATTCAAGAACGAGCTATTCGCGCCTTTGCTTTCTGTTGTTTGCATAGAAGATTTAGCTCAAGGTATCGAATACGCTAATTCTTCCGAATACGGACTAACCGCTGGTCTTCAGAGCTTAGTTGAGGAAGAACACAATATATGGAAGAACAACATAGAAGCTGGCAATCTTTACATCAACAGAGGTATTACAGGAGCCATAGTACGCCGTCAGCCATTCGGTGGTATGAAGCGTTCGGCATTTGGTGGAGGCATTAAAGCTGGAGGTCCTAACTATGTTTCTTGTTTCGTTGAGATAAGCGAACAGGCTCTTCCTAAAGCCAACAAATCGTCTTGGAGCGAACCTCTATCCGACGATACCGCAAAGGCTCGTCTCAACTACGCATCAAGCAGCTTCTCCAAAGCTTGGACAGAAGAGTTTAGTCAGGAAAAAGACATTAGCAACATCTACGGAGAGGAAAATACATTCCGCTATCTTCCATTAAAGAGTATGTCATTCCGTATTCAATACAACGACTCTCTCGACGACATACTATTGGTGATGTACGCATCTCATACCGCAGAAACACCTCTAACAATAAGTATTAACCCCGATAATGCCAATCGTGCTACAATAGAAAAAGTAGCTGGTAAACTCAACTTTACTGTTAAAACACAAAACGATGATACGTTCATTAACGATATGGAAAACTACGAACGTATACGCACCTGTTCTGCCGACTTATCTGATGCTATTTACTCTAAAGCTGCCGAGCTTGGCAAACATATCGCTAATATTAAACCTCTGGCTGAGGGAAGATTAGAACTTCTTCATTATCTTAAAGAACAAAGCATAGCTTTCGAATATCATAGATACGGAAGCATATTCGGTGAAGAAAAGTAAATGAAAAACCTCCGCTACTTAATGAGGGAGTAGCGGAGGTTTGTTTAAGTGTGTTTGGGAGGGTTATTATTTGAATTTTAATACTTTAGCTGGCACACCTGCTACAACAGCATTATCTGGCACATCTTTTATAACTACAGCTCCAGCTCCAATAAGAGTATTCTTTCCTACTTCTTTTATTCCAGTCATAGCTGTAGATGCAATTCCAAAATACGCTTGCTCATTAATATGAATTGAGGCTCCTATATTTGAGCCCTGTGAAAAGAAACACCCCTTTTCTATTAAATTATGATGTGCAATATTTACTCCCATACTAATCATTGTAAAATCTTTTATCTCGGTACAAGGCATAATGTTAGTACCGGGTAAGATATAAATTGCTTTACCAAGAATCACACTTTCGTGTATAATTGTATTTGGGTGAATAAACGATGGCGTTTCAAATCCTTCTTTCGTCAACTCTTCCAAAAGATTCGTTCTTATGGCATTGTTTCCTATAGGTGCAAAAACAGATACATTTCGTTCTATGTCTTTTAATAAAGTTGTTCTATTTCCGATCACCTTAATACCATTCACTATTTGTCCTTGTAGGTTTTCTGCATCATCTACATATCCAATAATATCATATTTTTTTTTCAGATATTCAGCATATACCTGACCATACGTTCCCGCTCCTATAATAATAGCCTTCTTCATATATTATCAACTTTTCAATTTAACATCTCCAAATGGTTTCTCGACCCCTAATTCAATACCATCTCGCTTTAAGACGTTTTTTATCGTTAAGAGCAATATTTTACAATCCAATAGAAAACTCAAATAATCAACATACCAAACATCATATTCAAATTTTTTATCCCACGATATTGTATTTCTACCATTTACCTGCGCCCAACCTGTAATACCAGGACGAACTTCGTGTCGGCGTATTTGTATTTCATTATATAAAGGAAGGTATTCGACTCTTAACGGACGAGGACCTATAAGGCTCATATCCCCCTTGATAACATTTATCAACTGAGGAATTTCATCTAACGATGTTTTACGCACAATATTACCCACCTTTGTTAAACGTTCTATATTAGGAAGAAGATTTCCATCTTTATCCTTCTTATCGTTCATTGTTTTGAACTTTATAACCTTAAATATTTTATTGTTTCGTCCTGGTCGCTCTTGAAAGAAGAAAGGCTTACCACTATTAGCGAAGAATAAGAATATTGTTATAAGCAAAAATAAAGGGAATAGTACTATAAATCCTGTTAGGGATAATGTAAAGTCTATTAGTCTCTTAAAGAAATTTTTATACATAATTTGTTAGTTTAATCGTTATTGTTTTAAACTCTTGTTCTCTAAATTTTTCAGATTATCTAAATAATTTCTCTCCACTTCGCTTAACGTCTTCTGTTGATATTTTTTATACTCAGCCGTAGCCTTTTCTATAGCCTTATCATGACTAACAGTTCCTGCACCCTGCAAGAGTTCTTCTCCACTCATTGTTAGAATACGATCTAAATGCTTAGCCCAATCCGCCATATACATCATTTGTTCACGTTCAGCTTGTCGTTCTGCAAAGTCTAAATACCCCGAAACTATTTGTCCGAGAGCACGAAGTTCCTTCTCTTCTAAATAATTCTTAGCCACAACCACATCTTTCAGATAAGGGCGACTACCAGAAAAAGTCATTAATCCCATAAACTCTTTCTCTGCATCAGCACGATTATAAATCACCTCAGCAGCCGTTTGTCCGTGTACTGCATAATGGATTTTATTCTGTACTTTTTTGAAAAACTCAATAGAGACATCAGATTTGGGGTCGTAATCAACGCTTGTAGCATAAATATCTAACACCTGACGATAAAACACTTTTTCTGAAGAACGAATATCTCGTATACGTTGCAAAAGCTCTTTCCAGTAACCACCTCCACCTAAATTTTTCAGACGGTCGTCGTCCATAACAAACCCTTTGCGAATGTATTCGTTTAGGCGTTTAGTTGCCCACTGACGAAACTGCGTACCTCGACGTGAGTTTACTCGATAACCAACACTGATTATCATATCGAGGTTGTAATAGGCTACTTGATATTTCTTGCCATCACTTGCAGTTGTTGCAAAAAATGCAACAACTGAATTTTCTTGCAATTCAGCAGTGTCTAATATATTTTTTATATGTCGAGAAATCGTTGATTTATTTTTACCAAACAACATAGCCATTTGGTCTTGTGTAAGCCAAACGGTCTCCTCTCCAAATCTAACATCTACCGAAATCTTTTGATCGTCGGTTTTGAAGAGAATGAAGTTGGTGTTGTTTGTTTGAGAGTGGGTCATTTATTTTCTATAAAATCTGGTTGTAATACTCCAACCATGCTGCAGTAACAAGATTATTATTGAATTTTTCTTCTACTCTTTTTCTACCTGCAACACCATGTTTTTTGCGCATATCACTATCATTGTAATACACAGTCATACACTGATATAAACTGTCAGCATCGCCAACTTTAGACCGCAAGCCTGTTTCATTAGGCAAACTTGCATCTACCACGCCGTATGCATCACTTGTAATTACAGGTAAGCCTAAGGCTTGTGCTTCTAATACCGACGACCCAAAGCCTTCCCTCCAAGTAGGTAAAACAAAAACGTCGCCACATTGCAAAGCTTCAAATGGAGTAGAAGTACGACCTGGATAGAAGAAATTTATATCACGCTTTAGATTTGGATAATTTATCGCTTTTGCCTCATATCCTTCCTCATCTGTACCATATAGAAGTAATTTGGCATTTGGACATTCGACAGATAATTTGTTAAATGCTTCGTATAATTCACCTATACCTTTATCATGATTTAGGCGACCCAAGAATATATATACAACATCACTTTCTGTAAATCCGAATTTCATACGTTCTTTAATTCGTACATCTGAAGATATTATAAATCTCTCCATTCTCACACCACATATACTTCCATTCGCCAATACTTTACTGTTCTTATCTTTTAACACGCCCTCTTTTATAAGAAATTGGCGTTGAGACTCTCCATCTACTAAGATATTTGTATCAAACAGTGCTGTAATCTTATCCATTTGCTTAAGCATCCATCGCATAAATCCTTTCTTTGTTGCCCAAACTTGCCCTGTATATATATGAATGCGAATTTTCACTCCTGCCATCCAAGAGGAAATAGCAGTCAATAGTCCTGCTTTAGGCGTTACAGAGTGAGTACTTACAAACTTTTCTTTCTTGAATAGTTTGCGTAATTGTAGCAGGGCCTTTATGTCTTTATTTATATTTATAGAGCGTTCTATATGAATGTTATGACATGTAATCCCCATATCTATAAACTCTTGTCGAGCTCCAACATTAGAAAAATTAGCAATCAGATGAATATCATATAGTTTAACTAACTCTCGAAAATGATCTTTCAAGAAGACTTGTGCAGATAAGGGTACCGCAACTATAAAAGCTATCTTTGTTTTCATAAATAATCTAATTTATTTTTTGTAAATATTGCATAGACGTAATAAACATCCTATTGTGATTATCATTAAGTATTGTCATTGTCTCATCTTGCTTTTTCTTAATCTTTCCATTATAAAATTAGGAATAAAAAACTTTAGTAATTCAGGCGCTGCATAAAAGAAAGCATTAGAAATACCAAAGTCTTTTAATGCTTGTTGTTTTACAATAAAGACATTATATCTATTTCTAAATGTTCTTCTATTTGTAGCTTCTCTATCATCTCTCATTTTATAAAGAGGCTCTGATAGATTATAACCCTTATAACCAGCTTTATAAATTTTATACCAAAGATGATAATCTTCAACTCTTAATGTTATTGGTATATCTGTATAACCTCCAACCTCCTTAATTACATCAGTTCTAATCATACAAGGAGCGTGAGTATGTGGAGTCCCTTTTTTGAAAGTATATTTATCTGGAGTAACAACTGGAGTTCCTTGTCCCCAATCACCACTTTCATCAAAATAAATCATAGCACAACTTACAACTGCATATTCTGAGTGAGAATCTAAAAAATCTATTTCTTTTTCTAAGCGTGTAGGCAAAGAAATATCATCACCATCCATACGTGCAATATATTCTGTATCTGCATATTCTAAGCATTTATTTAGAGATGCTGCTAATTTCAGATTATTTTCATTCTGCAACAAAATAATATTATCATACTTTTCTGCATATTTTTTAGCTACTTCGTAAGTATTGTCGGTTGATGCATCATCACATAATATTAGTTTAAAGTTATTGTAAGTCTGGTTGTATAGCGAATCAATAGCTTCCTCTAAAGTATCTGCACAATTATAAATTGCCATTAAAATTGAAATTCGTTCTTTCATCTTCCGTAATAAATAAAATTCATAAAATAAGTAAAACCAAAATAGGCAAATATTATCCAACCCATTATTTTAGTTTGTTTTGGTTGAAAGTTATATTTGAGCCAAGGATAAATAATTACCAAGGCTAAAAGAAACCACGACAAGTAAGCAAATCGGTTTGAAAAATTTGCTTTAATTACCAATATCCAAAATGCATTAGCAAATAAATAAACATTAAATAGAGAAATGTATAGTTGATCTTTTAATTTTTTCTTAAATATATAATACCAGCCAGCAAATACCCCCGTAGCACTATATATTAAAAAATCCCACCTAAAACCAACTGAGGCAAAAGAATCAGTTTCTGCTTTTGTAGTTAAATAGCGAGCTCTATCGTCTTCTATCATGCCTGCAAAAAATCCTTCCCAAAACCCAGAAAACATTAGTGACAATATAATTGACGACAACCAAAACAGAAAAAAACCTTTAGGTTTATTGTAAAACCACGTAATAATAAATCCTAATGAAGGCAATAATAAAGTTTTATGAAATCCAATAGCTATTACTAGCCAAACTATCTGCCATATTCTTTTATCTCGAGAGATAGCTAATAAAAATAACGAAGTTGCTATTCCGTTACGGATACCATTAGTTCCGTAAGCCCAAAAAGAAAAAGAAACTACTAGCATCAAGAATGCATAAAACCAATATTTATCAAACCATTTTTTACTGATTATATACATAGGAACGACATACAATATAGCACAAACAAAAAAATAGAATTGCGCCGACATTATCTTTGAGCAGCCCAAGGTAAATATTTTAAAGACTAAATCATTATCATCTGGAGATATTTCTCTACCATATTGGAAAGACATAAATATTTCATCATAAGTTACCATGTCTACAAATACAATACTTATAGGTCTAAGTCCCAAATAAATAAGGACAAAACAAAAAGATAAAAAACCTACTGATTTCATAGATAGAATTATCTTTTCATTAGTTATTGACATTATTTGCGTATGGACAAACACGAACAATATAACTAACAACATCACATTGTAGTATATTGGCGTATATAACTGTATAGGTATAAAATCTATGCTCATTGATATTTTATTTATGAATTATAAGCGAATCAACGTTCAAATCCATTGATTTAATTTATAGATTAACCATTTTTGGTTAATTAATTTTATAAATAAATTTCTTTTTATTCCTTTATTATGGTAACTGTATTTTTTAATTGGATACAACTGTTCTTTTTCTAATCTTTCTATTTGCTCCTTCAAAAATAATGGATCTTTTAGTTTAAGAATAGACAAAATAGCATTTGTTGCATAAAAACACAACATCTCTCGAATCTTGATTTTAGAAAAAGATTCCTTTTTTATCAAGTTGTTTATTTTTAATATGTTATTTATCTGATCATTAATATATTTATACAAATGTTCTTTATTAACATTATTCGTAATCGAATCTATCCTTTCATAATAATAGTATAACGGCACAGCTATTTTTTTGTAACTATTACTATTTTTCATCAACTCGTATGTTATTACATTATCTTCATTTAATTCGCCTAAAGGGAATCGGAGCTTATTGTTTATAAACAACTCCTTCTTTATGACTTTGAAGCAAACACCAACAATATATCCATAAAGCTCAAAAGCTTCAATACCATTAATTTTTTCAGTTCTAATAGAATGATAAAATAGATTTAAAGACAAGGAAGCGTTTTCATCATTATCAATCTTTGCCAGATATAAATCAAATTCTAAAATATCTAATTGATTAACAATAATTTCATTGAAAATAATCTTGAACGATTTCTTATCAATCCAATCGTCAGAATCTACAAACCAAATATAATCGCCAGTGGCATACTCTAATCCAAAGTTGCGAGCTGAAGATAATCCTCCATTTCCTTTTTTTAGACCTTTGATAAAATCATATTTTGATACATATTGGTCTATTATAGATTGACTATTATCCAAAGAGCCATCATTAACAAGAACAATTTCAATATTATCTGAACTTAATTGAAAATCTTCTTGATTCAAAATGCTATCTATGCATCGTGCTAAATACTTTTCTACATTATATACAGGTATAATTACAGATAGTTTCATTTCGTTCTTTTTTTATAATAATTAATCCAAAACTCCAGTAGTACTGGGTGAAATCGACATAAATTCACTTTCTTAGAAGCTAAACTATATATTGCATTGTATTTCTTAATTACTTCTTTTTTATTTAATAAATCTATTTCTGTTTTTGCAAGCACTACCAATGTCATTTTAAACCCTCTTACTATTGATTCTGAAAGCGACCTTTCATTAACACTATCAAAATGTAAAGTTGTATAATCTAGCAAATCATTAACCATTACAAAATGATCAAATACATAATGTATATCTTTAACTTTATTCATTGCTGAGCTTGGATTATCCTTTCTGTAGACGTAAACAAACTCATCAATAAATTGCCCCGTTCTTACATATAAGAAATACTTGGAAATAAAATTATAATCCTCTCCATACTTTATACCAATAAATCTTATTTTTTTTGTGTCTATTATTTCTTTCTTGAAAATATATTTCCAGAGTTCATTTGTTTGCTTAACGTTTTTATTCGAATATTCATTTTCTATTATGACACCACCTTGCAAGATAGAAGTTTTGAACATATAAATATCTTTATTTGACTTATCTAAATCTTCAAGAATATTTAATGAATCCTCCAAAATAAAATCATCACTATCCACAAAGCAGACCCACTCTCCTTTGGCATTATCCAATCCCAAGTTGCGAGCTGCACTCACTCCGCCGTTCTCTTTATGAAAAACTTTTACACGACTATCCTCTTGTGCATATTTATCGCAAATAGCACCGCTACCGTCTTTCGAACCGTCGTTAATCAACAACAACTCAAAGTCGGCAAAAGTCTGATTAAGAACCGATTGTATACATTTGTCTAAATATTTTTCGACATTATACACCGGTATTATTACTGATATTTTAGGATTCATAAATCTATTTCATAAAGTTAAAAACACCACAGCCACAAAGGTAATTATAATTCTTTAACTCACCTCACTTTTTGCCTTATATATTTCGTCCACTTTGTTTTTTTCGAAATTCTCGTGCGCTCATACCGTACATTTTTTGCATAAACTTACGAAAATTAGAGTCGGTTTTGAAACCGCACATTATCATAATATCGTTAATCGACAAGCTGCTATTTAAGAGGAGGTAACCAACGTTGTAGGCGCGCACAAATTTAAGATATTCTACAAACGAACAACCCGTACGTTCCTTAAATTTTACTCGAAATAACGTACCACACATTCCTGAATTACGATGCTCTTCTTTAATATTAAATTCATCGCCACAACAAGTATTTATTCGTAATAAAAGTTCATCTATCGAATCAATAGCATTCGATTTTTTATCTACAAATTTAAACTTAACACACTTACTCTCTTTTAGTTGAGGAATTTTTTCACGAACATTATCCTCCCTGTGTCGAATGCATATATCAACACTGCGCTTTAGGATTAAAACTTCCATAGTTGCAAATTTTGATTTATTTATAAAATACAAATCTCGCAACATTATATATTATTTTTAACTCTTTTCGAAAATATGTTACAATGGAACGGTATTTTTTTTGGTTCGTATCTACCTTTGCACTCAAACACGAAAAACAACAAAAAAAACTCACTGTGCCGTTAAAATACCACAGTGAGTTTCGACCCCAAACTCACTGTGAATCAACACAAAACTCACTGTGTTTTTCTAAAATCGAACTGTGTTTTTTCGAACAACAAACAATATTTTTTAATTTAACAACAAACAATTATGATTAAAGCAGGTTTGGATTATTATCCATTAGACGTTAAGCACTTCAACAACTTCAGTACAAAGGCGTTAAAGCGTGAATTTGGCACCGATGCCGTGTTAACTGAAATCTTTATTACAAACATTATTTTTGAGCGAGAAGGATATTATACGCCTTACGATATGCATCTGATTATTGAGGTTGCCGATGCTCTTGATATGCCCGAAAATGAAGTTATTTCGATTATCAAAAAATGTGCTGAGCTAAGAATTTTCGACTCGTTTATGCTCGAAAAGTATGGAATTTTAACTTCTTTAACAATTCAAAAGCGTTTCTTTTACGCTACAAAAAGACGTAAAAAAGTAGAGTTTAGCGCAGATTATATTATTGATAAAGAGAAGATTAAAACTAAAAAGCATACATCGTGTATACACGATGTTACTCTAAGTAAAGAAAGTAAAGGAAAAGAAGTAAAGGAAGTAAAAGAAGTAAAGAATACTCCCCCTAACCCCCTCAACAATGAGGGGGCGTGGAGAAATGATTTTAAAATTTATTGTTCTTTAGCGCAGGCAGCGTATCTGCAACTAAAGTTCGATTACGAATACATCGACGAACGAAAGCGGTTTTATCCAGCAGTAAATATTCCCTGTTCGCTCGAAAAAGCTTTTATCGAACAATGGAGCTCCGAAACGTTTTGGAAAAAAATCAGACGACAAACAAGCAACGATATCGACTGGAAAAACGTTTTCAACAAAATGCTGATGAAACCTGCCAACAAAGTCTGGCTACCCAGAAACACAGAAAACCAGTGCAAACCATCGGGACCAACAATCGTGGATTAATCAATCAAAAGGCTTTTGCCTTTTGATTGATTAAAGTTAAAAACTAAAAACTAAAAGTTAAAAGTTAGTGTGCTTCGCACAAGATAAAAACTAAAAGGTAAAAACTAAAAGTTGGCGCAAAGCGAAGTAAATCGCAATGCACAGTAGAGATGTGGCGTGCCGCGTCTACAGAGATAAGGCGTAAAACGCAGCAAAAGGCTGAAAGCCTTTTTTTACTTCGCTTTGCGATTTAGTCCCTTAGGTAACGCTACGCTCACCCAAGGTTATGGAAATATCGCCCATTCGGGCTACCGACTACCCAAAGGGCAGAATCTTCATAGCCGTACGGCGAGCTAAGCGTTGCCTACGGTTGTCGAGGTATATTGTGCGAAGCACATAACTTTTAGTTTTTAGTTTTTAGCTTTTATCTTTTTGTAAAACAAAAACATATGCAAAACAAAAAACCAGCGGTTAGGATTATGCCGCAAGCTCAAGAAATAGAACAGGCGGTGATTGGCGCACTGCTTATCGAGAGTTCGGCTCTCGGAAAGGTAATCGATTTTCTCACTCCTGAGGATTTCTACAACAAGCATTACGCATTCATTTACAGTGCGATAGTAAAAATGTCGGTCGAGAAAAAACCTATCGATATGCTTACCGTTGTCGAAGAAATGCAAGGTAGAGCCGAGTTCGACAAGATGGGCGGAATACCCTTTATCGCTTCCATTACGCAAAGCGTTGTATCGTCGACGCACATCGATTATCACTCTAAAATTATCAAGCAGAAGTCTATAGCACGACAGCTAATCGCCATTACTGCTGAAACTTACGAGAAATGTTTCGACCCCTCGAACGACATTGACGATATTATCGAACAGCTCGATATGGCGTTCACGCAACTGATGGCTAACACCTCGACAGAGCAGTCGAAAGCGATGCCGCAGGTGATGAAAGAAACCATCGACAAAATCAACAAGGCGCACACCGACAGGGAGAATGGCGTTTCGCCTGGCATACCCACTCACCTCGAGGCGTTAGACAAGGTTTTGCACGGTGGCTGGCAAACTCCCGACCTGATTGTGATTGGTGCTCGTCCCTCGATGGGGAAAACTCAGCACGCTCTGCAGATTGCCGAAACGGCAGCTCGACATAATCGTCACACGCTCTTTTGCACCATCGAAATGGTGGCTACCCAACTGGGTAACAGGCTGATATTGGCAAACAACAAAATAAACGAGGCTAACATTCGCAAAGGAAGTCTGTCGCAAGAAGAATGGTTTGAACTCGACCTTCGAGTGAGCGAAATAAACAACATAAAGCTTCGCATTGCCGACCATCACGCCATTCGTATGCTGAGCAACATAAAGGCAGAGGCTCGTCGCCTGAAACGGAAATCGGAACTCGATCTTCTGATTATCGACTACTTAGGCTTGATAAAAACAAATCTGAAATTCGGTCTCCGACAGCAAGAAATTGCCTACATAACGGGCGAACTGAAGGCTCTGGCTAAAGAACTTAGCATACCGGTGATATTGTTGTCGCAGCTTAGCAGGGCGCAGAAGAATGCTCCTGCACGAGAGCCAGTTCTTGAAGATTTGCGTGAGTCGGGCGACATCGAACAGGACGCCGACATAGTGCTGATGCTCCACAAACCCGATTATTACGACAAAGACGCTGTCGCTTCAAACGGTATGGAGTGGAAAAACCGAGGCAAGATTATTGTCGCCAAAAACCGCGAGGGCAACCGCAATGTCGATGTGATATTTGAACACGATAGCCGATACAAGAATATTTTTGCGTGCAAACACGCAAAAAGTTAAAAACTAAAAACTAAAAGATAAAAGTTGGTGTGCTTCGCACAAGTTAAAAACTAAAAGTTAAAAACTAAAAGTTGGCGCAAAGCGAAGCAAATCGCAATGCAGCATACACATCAATAACCGCAGGCAACGCTTCGCTCGCCGTACGGCTATGAAACTGCTACCCTTTGGGTAGGCGGTAGCCCGAATGGGCGATATATCCATAACCTTAGGTGAGCGTAGCGTTACCTAAGGAGATAAGGTGCCGATTTGCGCCAATTCTTAGTTCTAAAAAGGCTGAAAGCCTTACAGACCTTAGCGTAGGGTAAGTGCCGCTTTGCGCAACTCTTAGTTCTTCACTCTTAGTTCTTAGTTCTAAACGATATTATCGGCATTTATAACATACTCAACAACACCATAAAGGAATTTCACAGGATGAAAAGAATAAGATATTGTATTGTTTTCTGTATCTAATGTAGAAGAAAATATCAATAAAAATGTAGAATCGCCGATGTTATTTTTCTTATATTTTTCTACACAAGACTTATACTTATCAGAAATAGCATCTCTCTGCGAACTCATTTCGTCATTGTTGTTTGCGAATTGCTTAAACCAATCTTCAAAATGGTCATTAGTTCTTATATAGCCAATAAACTTTCTCAATTTAAATTCAATCATTCTGGCAGGATTAGAATCGATTAAATCTTTCGTGTTATCTATTTCAAAAATCAATACAGAATCTTGTTGCACTCTATGTTTTTCGGCTCCATACAATCGTTTTATCAATACCGCATCATTATTTTTAATATTAGCAAAAGACATTGAGTTTCCTTGAACTATGAATATTTCAAAATCATTAGGATCTACAACTTCATTTTTAAAAACAAATTTTTTATTAAGTAGATTGTTAATCTCAATGGTGTAAGGTCTGATACAATTAACATCTCCAGCTTTAACAACTTTATATGATTTTTTCTGCACAACAGGTCTGTTGCACCACAAAAAGATAATGAATACAATAAATAAGATTAATATAACAATAATTGCAATCATATTTCTGAGATTATTACTGGTTTATTCAATTCAATTATTTTAGGCTGAGCAAATTTAATACTAAGATATTTTATAACTAATAAAGCTATCCAAAAAAGAAAGAAACATATTATTTTTGCAAATAAGAGCTCTACTGCAACTGTAAATATTAAGAAAACTGCAATCAAAGCTAAGAATATAAAATTCATAATCAAACTTAATCGCATCTGTTCCTTTTCAAAATCTTTTGTTGTTAAAACCAAATATGCTGTATCTATTAAGTGTAGAACAATAACCATTGTTAGAGAAAACAAATAAGACTTAGATAATTCAACAACATCATTACTTGTTAGAAAAGAAAAATCTCCACTCAACAATGCATTCGGGAAAGTAGCTCCAAATATAATTACTCCCCAAAAAAACGTATATACTAACGCTGATATTTCCTTTGCTTTTCTCTCCCCTAATCTCAACATATTAACAATAAAGGTTTTATAAATGTTTATTTCGAACGCAAAAATAATCTTTTTTTCTGATTAGACAATCTAAAAAGTTAAAAACATTCTGGAACGAAGAACTAAGAGTGAAGAACTAAGAGCTGTGTGCTTCGCACAAGTTAAAAGTTAAAAGTTAAAAACTAAAAGTTGGCGCAATGCACAGTAGAGACGTGGCGTGCCGCGTCTACAGAGCACAGCAAAAGGCTGAAAGCCTTTTTTTACTTCGCTTTGCGATTTAGTCCCTTAGGTAACGCTACGCTCACCTAAGGTTATGGATATATCGCCCATTCGGGCTACCGACTACCCAAAGGGTAGCAGTTTCATAGCCGTACGGCGAGCGAAGCGTTGCCTGCGGTTATTGATGTATGTGCCGCATTGCGATTTACTTCGCTTTGCGCCAGTTCTTAGTTCTTCACTCTTAGTACTAAAAAGGCTGAAAGCCTTTTTAGAACAAATTTATTTACCAAAAAGCTTGACTTTCGCCTTAAAATTTTGTATCTTTGTTATGTAATAAATGCCAAGTCGACAAAGCCATTCTTACACTTAACAAACTAATTATTAACAACTTAAAAAACCACTTATTTTTTATGAAGTACAATGTAATTGGAAGAGCTAACCCTTTAGATCGTCAAGCCGAAAAGAAGTTTTATGCAGTATCTAAAAGCTTAGGAAATGTGAACTTAAATGAGATTTGTAACGATATTTCTATCAGTTCGTCGCTTACTCGTGGAGACGTTACCAACACTATTATGAGTTTTATCGACTCTATCCCTAAATACCTAAAAATGGGCTACAGTGTTAGCTTGGGCGAGTTAGGAACCTTCCGTTTATCGATACAGAGTAAAGGTGAAGATAGTCCTACCGATGTAAATGCTGGCTGTATAAAGAAGATCCGTCCGGTATTCACTCAGAGTGCTAGGTTCAGAAAGGAGATATCGGACACTCACGTTGAGAAATGGGAGGGATAATAATTAACTATCAACCTCAATAACTTAACTTCTTAAACAACAATCAATTAAATGAATGAAACTAACCACAAACTTCACACTGGAGGAGATGACTCGCTCCTCCAGTGCCGCCAAACTGGGCATAAGAAATGTGCCGACTGTCCAACAAATAGAAAATCTGCGTCTATTGTGCAAGCATTTGCTCCAACCATTGCGAGATGGGTATGGGAAGCCGCTGAATATCTCTTCAGGCTTTCGCTGTCGAAGCTTAAACGAGGCGGTGGGCGGCAGTCCTACGAGCGATCACCTGCACGGTTTAGCCGCTGATATTGCTACCAGTAATCCTATGGCTCTGTTCGCTTGGGTGTGTCGATTAAACTTGCCTTTCGACCAGGCGATTATCGGGAAGGGGTATCTGCATTTGTCTTGGCGCACACAAGCACGCAAAGTGTGCTTCGCACAAGATAAAAACTAAAAGATAAAAGATAAAAGTTAGGGCGCGAAGCGAATAAAAATGCAAAGCACAGTAGAGATGTGGCGTGCCGCGTCTCGTGTAATAAAAAGGCTGAAAGCCTTTTACTTCGCTTCGCGACTTAGTCCCTTAGGTAACGCTACGCTCACCTAAGGTTATGGAAATATCGCCCATTCGGGCTACCGACTATCCAAAGGGTAGAATCTTCATAGCCGTACGGCGAGCGAAGCGTTGCCTACGGTTATTGAGGTATATTGTCGCTTGTCGCCAACTCTTAGTTTTTAGTTCTTAGCTTTTAACTTCGTCTTCAATGTTTGCAAAATCATTTGTTTCTCTGTTTTATTAACTCCTATAATAAAAGAAAAGATAACAGTAATCAAGAATATGATAATAACTCTAATTAATGCATTTTCAATAAAAATATAATGCATCATAACAACAACCAAAGCGCACGATACGACAAGTGTTATCAAACAAGTTGCTATCGTCTTCAAATACATAAACACATCAAACATCGGTATATTCTTTCTTGTGATAAGCAAATTGGATATACCTGCAATTAAAGCTGTTACAAAAGTTGCGTAATAAGCATATTCTGCATCACACCCAAGCTTAAACAACAAGTATACAACAGGAACATTTAATAAATAAATCGAGCCTGTTATAAAGCTAATTTCAACCACTCTACCTGTTGCGTGAATAAGTGCTATAAGTAAAGAAAACAACAACGACACCAAACTTGCACAAATCGATATCCTTAGAAATACAACAACCTTATCTGGCACTTCCTTCAACCATAAATTAAGAAAAAAGTCAGCTTCGAAGAATAATGGTATTGCTATCATTAAAAATAAAAAATACGACAATCTTGTTCCTTGATTTGTTAATACATTCATTCTTGAAAAATCATTTTTAGCATACGATTTCATAAGTTGGGGTCTTATTGCCATAACAAAATTACCAGTAAGCGAACTAACTCCTGCCATAGCCTGAGCAGCCACTGCTGACGCTGCATTAATTACAGTTCCAAAAAACATATTATGCAACACCTTAATCCCCTGTTCTTTTATAGTAACACTAAAATTACCATAAGTATCCCAACCAAAAAAAGACAACATATTCTTCATGATATCTTTGTCGTATTTCCAATTAACCTTACACTCCTTAAAGTTTCGGACACAATAAACCTGGTAAATAATCCTTATAATAGTTGTTGCTAATAGTATCAAAACGGCATACAATATAAGCTTATCAAAGTCTACAAATATAACCACAAATACAACTGCAAGCTTTAACGCTGCTTCTATTATAGATATATAAGCAAAAACCTTCATTCGTTCGTGTGCTATAATAGCAGAATTGTACGGAATTTGATAAATAGATATAAGAACAGAGACTATTGATATTTGATAGGTAATTAAAGCTGCATTAAATCTACCATCTGGTATTTCTAATTTATTGTAAACAAGCCATAAACCTACAGTTTCTGATAGAATAAAAACTACAGCGCACAAAATAAGATGTATAATAAGAGAAGTATTGAACACTTTGGATAAGGCATCATCATCTTCTGTCATAGCCACATTTAGAAACCTAACAGTTGCCCCAGAAAGTGCACTCTGTAAAAAAGCAAACATCAAAACAACGCCCCCAACTATGGAATACAATCCATAATCCGAAACACCAAGTGTATCTAACAGCAATCTTGAGGTATATAATCCTATACCCATAGTGAACAGCATCCTAAAATACAGAAACATTGTATTTTTCGCTATTCTCTTATTACTTCCTATATTATCTTCTTGTGCCAATACGATAGTATTTTAGTTTATTTCATATTTATCAAACCGCAAAGGTAATTATATTTATTTAACCAAAGCCAACTCTTATGCAAATTATTTTATCCACTTAATTACTTTTTGTTGTACCTTTGACTGGAAATGGATAGCTGCTATAACAAATGATTTTTTATGCAACACCTAATTAATAATTTCGAAAGGATAACTAACGACCTGTGTAGGGAGGTTGAAACGATTAAAGGATCGGGGTCGGGACGACAGTATTTCAGACTAAAGGGCAACAACACATCTATGATTGGTGTTGTGGGGGAAGATGTTGATGAGAATATGGCATTCGTTAATATGAGTTATCACTTCGAGAAACAAAACTTGCCTACTCCTAAGGTTATTTATGTGTCGGACGATAAAAAGCATTATCTGCAAGAGGATTTGGGGAGCGTTTCTTTGTTCGATTACATTAAAAACGGACGTTTAACGGGTTCTTTCTCCGAACAGGAAATTGATATGCTTAAGAAGACTATCAGACAACTTGCCGTGTTTCAGCATAAAGCGGCTCAGGGGTTCGATTTCAAAAGCTGCTACCCTGTTGAGGAGTTCGACAAACGTAATATTCTGTGGGATTTGAACTATTTTAAGTACTGTTTCCTTAAGCCTTCTAACATTACTTTCTCTGAAAACCGTTTGGAAGATGAGTTTGATACTCTTGCTAACATCTTGCTTAAAGGCGAGAATAATACGTTTCTGTATAGAGATTTTCAGTCGAGAAACATTATTATACATAACAACAAACCTTATTTTATCGATTATCAGGGAGGACGTAAAGGTCCTGTGTTTTACGATGTTGCTTCTTTTCTATGGCAAGCTAAGGCCAACTTCCCTAACAACTTAAGAGATGAGCTGTTGTTGGAATATTTATCGGAACTAAACAAATACAACAATATAAGCGAAAGCGCATTCAGACAACAACTTAGACACTTTGTATTGTTCCGTACTTTACAGGTATTGGGGGCTTATGGCTATCGCGGATTGTTCGAGAAAAAGGCACACTTCATACAGAGTATTCCTTTTGCTATAAGCAACTTACAAGAGATTTTGAACGACAATTACGAATACGAATATCCTTATCTTATTGGTCTGCTACGTGAGTTATGTGCGAGCTATAATAAACAAAAGCCTACTACCCTATCGCCTTTGATGGTTACCATATACAGCTTTTCTTATAAGAAGGGAATACCCGAAGACAAGTCGGGCAATGGCGGTGGTTATGTGTTTGATTGCAGATATATTCATAATCCGGGGCGATACGACGAATACAAATCTTTAACGGGATTAGATAAGCCTGTGATAGACTTTCTTGAAAGGGAGGGCGAAATTATTTCTTTTCTCGACAATATATATGCTCTTGCCGATAAGCATATTGAAAGGTATATAGAAAGAGGTTTTACGAGTCTTATGTTCTCTTTCGGTTGCACTGGCGGTCAGCATCGTTCGGTTTATTCGGCTCAGCATCTTGCCGACTACATCAGAGATAAATATAACGTAACTGTGAACCTAATACACCGAGAACAACAATGAAAGCTATGATATTTGCAGCGGGTTTAGGCTCTCGCCTTAAGCCCATAACCGACTCTATGCCCAAGGCTCTTGTTAGGGTACACAACAAGCCTTTATTACAGATTGTGATTGAGAATCTTAAAGCTGCTGGATTTAACGAGATAGTGGTTAACGTTCATCATTTCTCCGAACAAATAATAGACTTCTTAAACAACAACAACAACTTCGATATAAAGATAGGTATTTCAGACGAATCGGATAAGCTATTAGATACTGGTGGAGGGATTAAGAAAGCGTCTCACTTCTTCAACGACAATACTCCTTTCTTGGTTCACAACGTAGATATTTTGTCGAACATAAATCTTAATTCGTTTTACAATCACGCTAAAGAATCTAATGCAAGTGCTTGTTTACTAGTGAGTGAGCGTATAACTAATCGTTATCTCCTGTTTAACGACAACGACAATCTGGTTGGTTGGATTAACGAAGCAACAGGAGAGATTAAATCTCCTTACAAGTCATTCGACCCTACTCTATATAAGAAGTATGCTTTCGGAGGATTACACATAATACACCCTTCTATATTCGGTTTAATGAACGAAATGGAAGATGATTGCTTCTCTATTATCGACTTCTACTTATCGGTATGCGATAAAGTGCCGATAAAGGCATATACCCAACCAGACCTAAACATAGTTGATATTGGCAAGACAGAGGTTTTAATGCGAGTAAACTCGCATTAAAGAGTGAATACACTGTCTTTTTTATATCAAAATAGATTTCTGAATTTACTGAAAATCTTTTCTCTTATTGAAGTAGTAGGCTGAAAGTTTGGAGAGTTATCCAAACCTTCCAACATTTCTTTTTGCTCTTTAGAAAGAGTTTCGGGAACATATACAGCTACATTTATCAATAAGTCGCCAGTTCCATAACGATTTACCGAAGGCAATCCTTTATTTTTCAATCGCAATACTTTACCAGGCTGAGTACCTGCTTCAATCTTTATCTTTGCTTTACCTTCCAGAGTAGGAACTTCTACTGTGCTACCTAAAGCAGCTTGAGGGAAAGTTAATAATAGATTATAGATTATATCTTGTTGATCACGAATTAATTCTGGGTGATTTTCCTCTTCAATAGCAATTAGCAGGTCTCCATTAACACCGCCTCGACGAGCTGCATTTCCTTTTCCACTCATCGACAGTTGCATTCCTTCGGCTACACCTGCTGGTATGTTTATTGTAATTACTTCATCTTCGCGAATTATACCTTCACCGTTACAATGCGCACACTTTTTAGTTATACGTTCACCTTGACCGCCACAATCAGGACAAGTAGAGGCTGTTTGCATCTGACCTAATATAGTGTTTACTACTTTAGTAACCTGTCCGCGACCATTACAAGTAGAGCAAGTGGTGTAATCTCCTGCCTCTGCTCCTTTACCTGAGCAGTGAGAGCAACTAACATATTTATTTACTTTAATTTTTTTCTCTACACCTGTAGCTATTTCTTTAAGAGTAAGTTTCACTTTTACTCTCAAATCAGAACCTCGAGCCGCTCTTCTACCCGAAGAAGAACCAAAACCGCCACCAAATCCACTAAAGCCACCAAAACCGCCAAAAATATCTCCAAAGGAAGAGAATATATCTTCCATCGACATTCCTCCGCCTCCGTAACCTCCGCTTGCTGCGCCACCAACACCTGCATGACCAAACTGATCGTAACGGCTTCTTTTCTCTCCGTTACTTAACACTTCGTAGGCTTCGGCTGCTTCTTTGAACATCTCTTCAGCCTCTTTGTTACCAGGATTCTTATCAGGGTGATATTGTATCGCTTTCTTTCGATAAGCTTTCTTTATCTCATCGGCCGATGCAGTTTTCGATACCTCTAATACTTCGTAGTAACATCTTTTAGTTATAGTTGCCATATTATTTCTTATTAATTAGCTACAACCACTTTGGCATAGCGGATTACTTTATCGTTGAGTGTATATCCCTTTTGTACGTCATCAATAACCATTCCTTCTTGTTCTTTATCTTGAGCAGGAACCATCGCAACAGCTTCAAATAAATCTTCATTAAAAGGTTCGCCTACTGTTTGCATAGCCTTAACTCCGTTTTGTTGAAGAAAATTTATGAACTTACTGTGTATAAGCTCTACACCTTCCTTCAGTCCATTAATATCATCGGTCTTATTAATATTGTCTAAAGCACGTTCAAAGTCATCAACCACAGAAAGTAAACCAATCAACACTTTTTCACCTCCACTTTTTATAAGGTCGGCCTTTTCTTTAATTGTACGTTTACGATAATTATCGTATTCGGCCATTAAACGAACATACGAATCTTTTAACTGAGCCAACTCGTCTGCCTCATTGTCAGTTTCTACAGTGTTTTCTTCTTGAGTTGTATCCTCTTCTTGTTGTTTTGACACTTCATCTATAAGATTGTCAGTCAAGTTGTCGTTGTTTTCGACTTTCTTTTCTTGTTCTTTTTTGTCCATAATATTGTTATTATTTAGTTTATCTTTTATCTATCAACTATTTACAAACAAAAGGATAAACAATAATGTTGTTTGCTTACGCTTATAAACAAACAAAAAGTTTGCCAAAGCAAGAAGAGTAACAATATTTTCTCTTAACTTTGCATTATGAATATTATAAGCATGAAAAAATATAGTTTATTATTTGTTGTAGCATTGATTATCGTTAGTTGTAACGACGAAGAAAAAGCAGCTAAAGAATTACTTAACGAAGCTAAAGCTTTATACGAGAACACAGAATATGGCTCGGCAAAATTAAAATTAGATAAGATTAAAGAAGACTATCCTAAAGAGCTTGAAATACGCAAAGAAGCTTTAAGTCTTAACCGAGAGATAGAAATTAAAGAACAACAAAGAAATATTGCTTATTGCGACAGTATGATTATTGTTCGCAATAAAGAAGCTAAAGCTATGCTCCCTCAGTTTGCTTTTGTTAAAACTGAATACGATAATGTAGGTCGATACTATTACAAAGAGTTTAACCCTCAACCTAATTATACTGCTGCAAGGTATATTAATGTTCACGTAAACGAACGAAACGACTTAGTGCTTACAAGCGTATATAAAGGTAATGCTATCGGGCACAATCAAATTAAAGCATATATATCTTCGGGAGAATATGCAACAACAGAAAAGATACCTAACGACAAAGCTGCCAACTATTCGTTTACTGACGCTCTTGGCACAACATACGAAACGGTTACTTATCAAAACGGAAGAGACAATGGAGTGTTAGCTTTCATAGGCACTTATGCCGACAAAAACATTACGATTGACTTTATTGGTAAACAAACCGTAACTCATACTTTATCAAACAAGGAGAAACAAGCTGTTTTACATACTGTAAAGTTTTACACAATAAAAGAAGATGTTAAACAGTTTGAGAAAGAAATCGCTAAAGCCAAAGACCGACTTTGGTACTTAGAAAGAAAAGTAAATGTAGTGAGTGCCGAACAGTAAACAATTAGCACATTAGCAACTTAATTAAATGGATATTAGAACAAACAATATAAGCGAAAAGGAAAAAGAGTTTGAAAACGCTCTTCGCCCCCTATCGTTTCAAAGTTTTAGCGGACAAGATAAGATAGTCGAAAACTTGAAAGTATTTGTTCAGGCTGCTAAAATGAGAACCGAAGCTTTAGACCACGTTTTATTACACGGTCCTCCGGGCTTAGGGAAAACAACTCTGTCTAACATTATAGCAAACGAACTTAATGTTGGCTTTAAGATAACTTCAGGTCCTGTGCTTGACAAACCGGGCGACTTAGCAGGCATACTTACTTCGCTCGAAAGAAACGAAGTATTGTTTATTGATGAAATACATAGACTTAACCCCGTTGTTGAAGAATATCTTTATTCTGCAATGGAAGACTATCGTATAGATATAATGATAGATAAAGGTCCAAGTGCTCGTTCTATTCAAATAGATTTAGAGCCCTTTACTTTGGTAGGAGCCACAACACGAAGCGGACTACTAACCTCTCCCCTACGAGCAAGGTTTGGTATAAATCTACATTTAGAATATTACGACATAGAAACTCTCAAATCTATAGTTAAACGTTCGGCAGCTATATTAGATGTACCCTGCGACAATCAGGCTGCAATAGAAATAGCTTCACGAAGTAGAGGAACTCCCCGTATTACAAATGCTTTATTAAGACGTGTTCGAGATTTTGCACAAGTTAAAGGAAGCGGAAAGATAGATAAAGAAATAGCTTGCTTTGCACTCGAAGCTCTTAACATAGATAAGTACGGATTAGACGAGATTGACAACAAAATACTCCTCACGATTATAGATAAATTTAATGGAGGTCCGGTAGGATTAACAACCATCGCAACCGCTTTGGGAGAAGACCCTGGCACAATAGAAGAAGTGTATGAACCGTTCTTAATAAAGGAAGGCTTTTTGAAAAGAACCCCTAGAGGTAGAGAAGCAACCCTTCTCGCATATTCGCATCTTAACCGAAGCAAAGGATACGAACAAGGATCGCTTTTCTGAACTAAGAACCAATAGTTTTATTCATTAATAATAAAAAGAATGTCGTTACTAAAAGATAGTGTAATATACGGAGGAAGCAGCATCTTATCTAAAATGGTAAGCTGGCTTATGACCATTCTATTTACCTACACCCTTTCGACTGCAGAATTTGGCATAATGACAAATCTATACGCCATTATGGCTTTAATAATAGTTCTGCTTACATTCGGAATGGAAACAGGCTTCTTCCGATTTATTAATCAAACCGACACATACAAACCCAAAGACGTCTACAACAATGTGCTAACCATTGTAGGGCTAATCGTGATATCGGCAGTAATTATCTTTCAAGTATTCTTGCAACAAATAAGACCCTTTATCTGGCAAAACGAAGTACCCGACATATACATCCGCCTCATAATCATAATATTTGCGCTCGACTCCTTTATAGCCATACCCTTCGCTTACCTTCGTCACAAGAAACGACCCATAAAATTCGGCTCACTGAAAATACTAAACGTAGTATTGTATGCCATTTTATGTACATTCTTTTTGGTAATATGTCCTCAGATAAACAAACACAACCCCGATTTAATTGCGTGGTTTTGGAACTCCGATTTCAAAGTAGGCTATATCCTTATATCCAATATAATAGCTACAGCAATAGAATCATTATGTCTTATACCCGAGTTAATAGGATACAAGTTTACCCTACACACAGAACTAACAAAAAAACTATTCCGCTACTCATTCCCACTAGTTATAATGGGCATAGCCGGAATGAGCAACCAAGTATTTGACAAAATCCTATTCCCAATAATATACAGCGACCCCGAAGTAGCTTTCAGCGAACTCGGAGTTTATTCCGGCTGCTTCAAGATAGCACTTATTATGATTATGTTTACACAAGCATTTAGATACGCTTACGAACCGTTCATCTTCGAGAAAAGCAAACAAACAGACGCTAAACAATCATACGCAAACGTTATGAAATACTTCATCATATTCGGACTATTTATATTTCTTAGCGTATCCTTCTACCTCGACATCTTAAAGTATTTTGTAGACGAGCCATATCGCGTAGCCATCTGGATAGTGCCAATTGCACTTATGGGAGAACTATTTTTCGCTATATACTCAAACCTATCTCTTTGGTACAAACTAAACGATAAAACCCATTGGGGAATGATATTCTCCATAATCGCCTGCGTAATTATTATCCTAATCAACATAATATTTATCCCCATTTACGGATACGGAGCCTGCGCTTGGGCAGTATTTATAGGCAACGGAATAATTATGCTACTCTCGTACATAATCGGACAGAAGAACTATCGAATAAATTACGACCTCAAAACAATATTAATATACTTCGGCTTAGCCACATTATTGTTCACCATCTCGTATCTTGCGCCCATCAACAACGAATGGATACGAATGGGTTTCAACACAATATTACTGCTTGCATACATAGCATTCACCATAAAGCGAGACATAAAATTAAAAGACATTCCGTATATAAATCGTTTCATAAAGTAAGAATTACATAGCGTATGAAAAACTATTACAAAAGATCGACAAAAAAACTAAAGCTCTTCTTTCTTCGCAAACTTGACATAAGAAACGAAAAAGAAGACGATATAGCAACTATCGAGTCGATAAAAAAGGGCGTAGAGTTTACAGGAACAAATCTATGGGTATTAATCTTCGCCATACTCATAGCATCGCTAGGACTAAACGTTAACTCAACCGCCGTTATAATCGGAGCCATGCTTATATCGCCACTGATGGGACCGATAATGGGATTCGGACTAGGACTCGGTATCAACGACTTCGATATGTTTAAGAAAAGCGTACGCAACTTCGCCATCGCAACCTTCTACAGCGTTGTCGCATCAACCCTATTCTTCATAATATCGCCCATATCAGAAGCCCAGTCAGAACTTTTAGCACGCACGCAACCAACAATATACGACGTAATGATAGCATTCTTCGGAGGCTGCGCCGGAATAATTGCAAGCTGCTCAAAATCAAAAGGAAACGTAATACCAGGAGTCGCAATAGCAACAGCATTAATGCCACCACTGTGCACAGCAGGATTCGGACTCGCAACCGGAAACCTATCATACTTCATCGGAGCATTCTACCTCTACTTCATAAACACAGTGTTTATCGCACTCGCAACATTTTTCGTCGTAAAAATCCTAAAATTCCCCAAAGTAGTATTGGTCGACAAGAAGCTCCAAAAAAAAGTATCGCGCATAATAACAGCAATCGTTATCTGCACAATGATACCATCGTCGGTGCTAACATATAATATGATACAGAACGACGTATTCGAAAACCAAGCCAACAACTTCATACACAAAGAACTAACATTTCCCGAAACCCACATAATAAACAAAGAACTAAAGAGAAAAAGAAACGAAAAAGAGATAAAAATAATAACCATAGGCAAAACAATATCGGAGCAAACGCTCGAAAGAGCAAAAAACAAGTTAGAAAATTACGGACTAAAAGGCACAGAACTAATCGTTCAGCAGGGAGTAAACAACACCGAAGACGAAATAGACGTAATAAAGGATATGGTGATGAAAGATTTTTATCAGTACTCGCAAAACTCCATAGACAGCAAAAACCTTGTGATAGACTCGCTGCGACAACAACTCAAGAAGTACGAAGAATTCGACCAACTGAGCCTAAATTTAGTACCCGAGTTCAAAGCCCTATTTCCGAAAGTAAAAGAAGCATCAATCTCGCGCACGTGGATAGTAGACATCGAAACAAACGAATACGAGCCCACAACCCTAGTTTATCTTCGAGTAAGCAGCCCGCTAACCCCAGAGAAGCGCGAAAATATGATAACTTGGCTAAAAGCGAGAACAAACTCAGTGAACTTAAAACTCATCGAGCAGTAACCAAAATTTACATACGGACGCAGATAAATTTTCATGCGGATGAAAATAAATTTTCATGCGGACGTAAATAAATTTTCGTACGGACGTAAATAAATTTCCAGACGTGCGAAAATAAATTTCCAGACGTGCGGAAATAAATTTTCAGACGTGCGGAAATAAATTTTCAGACGTGCGAAAATTTACAGCACTACAAACGCGCAAAAACAAACGTAAATATACGTTAAACATTACTCAATCTGAATAATTTTTTGTAGCTTTGCACCGTGTTCAGAAAGTGGAAGGATTTGTATGCTTGCAACCACAATAAAAAATGCTAAAAACCAGCTAAATGGTTAATAGACACCTACCTACACTTTCTGATAACCGTGTTATCAGATTTTTTATTTTAAAGAAACATATAAAATGAGCTACTATTTCACATCGGAATCGGTGTCGGAAGGACACCCAGATAAAGTGGCAGATCAAATTTCTGACGCTTTACTAGACCAGTTCTTAGCCTACGACCCAACCTCGAAGGTTGCCTGCGAAACCCTAGTTACTACGGGGCAGGTAGTGTTGGCGGGCGAAGTTAAATCTAAATCGTACGTTGATATACCCGAAGTTACGCGTAGAGTGATACAGCAGATAGGGTACACAAAAAGCGAGTATCAGTTCGAGGCTTTATCGTGCGGCATATTAAACGCTATTCACGAGCAATCGGGCGATATAAACAGAGGCGTGGAAAGAGAAGACCCGCTTAACCAAGGCGCGGGCGACCAAGGTATGATGTTTGGTTACGCTACAAACGAAACCCAAAACTATATGCCGTTGCCGTTAGACCTATCGCACAAATTGCTTATCGAGTTGGCAAATATTCGTAAAAACGAATTGCACTTAATGCCGTATCTACGTCCTGATGCAAAATCTCAGGTTACGATAAAATACAACGACAATGATACGCCCGAAAAGATTGATACTATAGTTATTTCTACTCAGCACGACGAGTTCGACGGCGATGAGGCAATGCAAGCTAAGATAGCCAAAGATGTTAAGGAGATACTAATACCCAGAGTTGTAGCCCTTTACCCCGAAAAGGTACAGGCGTTGTTTACTGATGATATAAAGTATCACGTTAATCCTACGGGCAAGTTTGTGATTGGCGGTCCTCACGGAGATACGGGTTTAACGGGACGAAAAATTATTGTTGACACTTATGGCGGTAAAGGTGCACACGGTGGTGGTGCTTTTTCGGGCAAAGACCCTTCGAAAGTAGACCGTTCGGCAGCTTATGCGGCACGTCATATAGCTAAAAATTTGGTTGCTGCGGGCGTTGCCGACGAAGTGCTTGTTCAGGTTTCTTATGCTATCGGAGTTGCCGAGCCTATGAATATCTTTATAAATACTTACGGCAAGAGCAATGTGGAGATTAGCGATAGCGAAATTGCTCAGAAGGTTACTAAAATTTTTGATATGCGTCCGAAAGCGATAGAAGACCGCTTAAAATTGCGTAACCCTATCTACTTAGAAACTGCATCGTATGGCCACGTTGGACGCGAGCCTATGGTGGTGAAAAAAACCTTCACGTCTCGTTACGAGGAAGAGCCAACAAAGGTTATTGAGGTTGAGCTTTTTACTTGGGAGAAGTTAGATTTTGTTGATGCTATTAAGGCTGAGTTTTTTCAGTAACGTACGGCAATTTATTAAACAACAATGGCGCAAAGCGATATATACTATGCTTTTGCGCCATTGTTCGTTATTGAGTTTTGTTATTGATTAATGATTAATCAATTGTTTTCTGGTCTTAATTTACGTACTACTGCACCAGTTCTCCACATTTCGCTTTCGCGAAGTTCTTTAAGTTCAGCTTCAAGATTTTCTCTGTAGTCGGGTTTAGAATTTGTGTCGATAGAGCGTTGAGCTTCGTTACCACTAGCAACTTCGTTGTATAGCTTTTCGAATACAGGTTTAGTAGCATCGTGGAAAGGAGTCATCCAGTCTAACGCACCTCTTTGAGCTGTTGTAGAGCAGTTTGCGTACATCCAGTCCATTCCGTTTTCGGCGAATAAAGGCATTAACGATTGTGTTAATTCTTCTACTGTTTCGTTGAAAGCTTCAGATGGAGAGTGTCCGTTTTCGCGTAGCACTTCATATTGAGCTAATAACAGACCTTGGATAGCTCCCATTAGCGTACCTCTTTCTCCTGTTAAGTCTGAGTAAACTTCTTTCTTGAAGGTTGTTTCGAATAAGTATCCCGAACCTACACCAATTCCTAAAGCGATAGCTCTATCTCTTCCTTTGCCTGTTGCATCTTGGAATACTGCGAAGCTTGAGTTAAGACCTCTTCCTTCTAAAAACATTCTTCTTAAAGAAGTACCCGAACCCTTAGGTGCAACTAAAATAACATCGATATCGGCTGGAGGCACAATGCCTGTTCTTTCTTTGTATGTGATACCAAAACCGTGCGAGAAGTATAACGCTTTACCTGCTGTTAGGTATGGTTTAATGCGAGGCCACACTTCGATTTGTGCTGCATCTGATAGAAGATATTGTATGATAGTTGCTTTTTCGCACGCTTCTTCTATCTCGAATAAAGTTTCTCCTGGCACCCAACCGTCTGCGATTGCTTTGTCCCAAGTTTTTCCGCCTTTGCGTTGTCCTATTATTACGTTAAAACCATTGTCGCGTAGGTTTAATGATTGTCCAGGACCTTGAACACCATAACCTATAACTGCGATTGTTTCATTTTTCAAAAACTCTCTTGCTTGTTCCAATGGGAACTCTTCGCGAGTAACTACTGATTCGTCTACTCCTCCAAAATTCATTGTTGCCATAATTGCTTTATTAAATTATTTATTAAGTTGTTTGTATGATTATTTTTATTTCCAAATAATTCTGCTTCTGCATATCGACTCTTCTCCTCGTTTAGTATCTACCAAACATTCGTTATGGGAGTTATCTTGTCGGTATAGTTTAAGTTTATCTCCAAATCCGCCTTCGGCAATATAAACCATCTCGAACTTGCTTATCATCTTGTCTCTAAACATTTCTAAGTCGAAGATATTTATAACGTGTTCGATGTATTTTATACTGTTCATATGCTTATTAATATCTATGTCGCTATATCTGACCGAGTATCCCATTGTAGCTTCCACATCGTTCACTGGTGGTATTTTCGCTAACTTCTCTATTGGACATTCTTTTTCGGCATCGATATAATTACTTAAGTCGGGACGCCAAAGAGGAATATCTACGGGGCGACGAGTTTTCATATCTATCGCTGCCCAAATACTACGGGCATATCCTACAACTTTGTTATCGCTGGTAAGAAAACGGAAACAGCGTTGAGTAAAGAAGCGAGCAACATCTTCTACCCACGTTTCCACTATCAAATCTTGGTCGTAACTGGGATATTCATTCATTTGTATTGACAAACGCGATAATACCCACGCTGTGTTAAGCTCTGTCATATCATCGTAACCAAATCCACGCTCGGCAGCGTGTATCGTAGCCGACTGTAAAATAAAGTTGCCGATAATAGGAAGTGTTGCCTTCCCTTGAAAGTCGCACACATACGACTCGATATGAAACTTATATGAACCTACTTTAGATAACATCTTTGTGCTTCTTTGTTATTTTTTCTTCTATAGAGGCTAACATATCGCTTAGTCGCTCTACTTTAGACTTATTAATGGCTACCCTACCCGAACGAATGAACTGTAAGACTCCTATCTTCTCGCTCAATTCTTTAAACAAGGCTTGAGTTTCGTCGTAATGTCCGGTTTTTTCTAATACAGTCCACGTTTCCGTAAGGTCTAATATACGAGCATTGTACCGTCTTATTATATCTTCGATAGAACCCAAAGACAGAAGCTTTTCGGTCGACACCTTATATAATGCTATCTCTTGAAAAATTAAATCTTCGTTAGTATTATAATAAGCTTTTATAATATCTACTTTCTTATCTATTTGCTTTACAACTTTCTCTATTAAGTCTTGATCGGCAAATGTAGTAACTGTAAACTTATGAATACCCTCTAATGCCGAAGGAGAAACAGATAACGTTTCTATATTCATACCTCTTCGGGTAAATATAATTGTTACTTGATTTAGTAACCCAACCGTATTCTCTGAGAATATTGTAATTGTATAAAGTTTATTTTCCATATTATTCTCCGTTTAATAATATTTCGGTAATTCCTGCTCCTGCTGGAACCATTGGATAAACCAATCCTTTTTGTATAACTTTTGCTTCGAGAAGATAAGCTCCTTTTGTGTTTAGCATTTCTTCTATCGCATCATCTAAATCTTCCCTTTTATCTACACTTCGAGATGCTATATTATAAGCTTGTGCAATCTTAACAAAGTCGGGATTAATCATTGTTGTTTCAGAATATCGTTCATTAAAAAACAGCTCTTGCCATTGGCGAACCATTCCTAAGTAATCGTTATTAAGAAGAATTATCTTAACATCAATATCCGACTGCATTATTGTTCCTAACTCTTGGATAGACATTTGCAATCCGCCATCGCCCACAAACAAACAGATAGTACGGTCGGGAGCTCCGTATTTAGCTCCAATAGCCGCAGGAAGTCCGAAGCCCATTGTTCCTAAGCCTCCCGAAGTAACAACACTTCTTGTTTGATTATATTTGAAGTATCTTACTCCCATCATTTGGTTTTGACCTACATCAGTTACTAACACAGCGTTATTGCCCGTTGCTTCTGAAACTTTATTTACAACCTCTCCCATCTTTAATGGTCCGGAAGTAGGATAAAGTTCTTTATTTATTACAGCTTCGTTTTCTCTTTCCCAATATGTATTAAAACTATCTCGCCATTCTTTGTGCGAGTTTTCTGCAACTAATTCGGTTATCTTTGCCAATGTTTCTTTAGCATCTCCCAATACAGGAACATCTACTTTTACATTCTTATTTAATTCGGAAGGATCAATATCAAAGTGAATAACCTTTGCTTGTTTTGCATATTTATTTAGATCTCCTGTTACTCTATCATCGAAGCGCATACCTATTGCAATAATCAAATCGGCTTCGTTGGTTTTGATATTAGGAGCTATATTACCGTGCATACCAATCATTCCCACAAACTGTTCTTCGTTTGAAGCTATTGCCGACAATCCAAGCACTGTGGAAGCCACTGGTATTCCTGTCTTTTTAATAAAAGCTTTTAACTCTTCTTCTGCTTTACCAAGTATAACACCTTGACCAATAAGAGCAAGCGGCTTTGTTGAACTGTTTATAAAATCGGCTGCTGCCTCTATGTTCTTAAGATTTATGTCTGGCACAGGGATATAAGAACGTATATGGTCTACCTTTTCGGGTTTATAATTTACGAGTTCTACTTGTGCATTCTTTGGGAAGTCGAGAACTACAGGACCCGGACGCCCTGTTGATGCTATATAGAAAGCTCTTGCTACTGCCCAAGCAATCTCATCAGCCGTTCTTATCTGATAACTCCATTTTGTTATGGCTTGAGTTATACCTATAACATCTATTTCTTGAAAAGCATCAGTACCTAAAAGAGAACAAGGAACTTGTCCTGCTATAACAACAATAGGCGTGCTGTCCATCATTGCATCTGCAATACCTGTTATTGTGTTAGACATTCCCGGACCCGAAGTAACTAACGTAACCCCTACTTTACCAGAGACTCGAGCATAACCTTGAGCTGCGTGCGTAGCACCTTGTTCGTGACGTACAAGAACGTGATTTAACTTGTCCTTGTAATCATACAACTTGTCGTAGATAGGAATTGCTTGCCCTCCGGGATAACCAAAAATAGTATCTACCCCTTCGTTGATAAGCGATTCCAGCAATGCTTTCGAGCCCGTTATATACGGCGTCTCATTGTTAATCATCTCTTTCATATATTTATAATTTATCAGATAAGACGGATTGCGCCTTTATCTGCCGAACTAACCATTGATGCGTAAGCTCTCAATGCTTTCGAAACTTCTCTCTTTCTTGTTGGAGGTGTAAATGCTAAATCACCTCTTTTAATTTCTTCTTCTCTCCTACTCTCTAATTCTTGTTCCGAAACGAGCAAGTTAATTGTTCGTTCGGGTATATTTATTTCTATAATATCATTGTTTCTAACCAAACCTATATTACCGCCTGCTGCTGCTTCGGGAGAAATATGTCCGATAGACAAGCCAGAAGTACCTCCAGAGAAGCGTCCGTCTGTGATTAATGCACACTCTTTTCCTAAGTGTTTAGACTTGATGTAAGAGGTAGGATAAAGCATTTCTTGCATACCCGGACCGCCTTTAGGACCTTCATACACAATAACTACCACATCGCCTGCCACAACTTCTCCTTTTAAGATAGCATCACACGCCGATTCTTGCGAATCAAAAACTTTTGCAGGACCTGTAAACTTAAGTATACTTTCGTCTACGCCTGCCGTTTTAACAACACAACCATCTAAGGCTATATTACCTTTTAAGATTGCCAAACCACCATCTTTGCTATAAGCACTTTCAATGCTTCTTATGCAACCATTGGTGCGGTCGGTATCTAATGATTCGTATCTTTTATCTTGCGAGCCCATCTCCAAGTTGAAGTAACCTCCGGGAGCTGAACTGTAGATATTGGCGGCTTCTTTATTATCAGAATTATTAATATCATATAGTTTCATTGCCTCTTGTAGTGTTAAACCATCAACTCGTTTAACAGAAGTGTGCAATAAGTCGGCTTTACTAAGTTCGTTTAGAATACCTAATATACCTCCCGCCTTATTTACGTGCTGAATATGATATTTATTTGTGTTAGGTGCTACTTTGCACAAGCAAGGAGTTTTGCGAGAAAGTTCGTCTATGTCGTTCATCGTAAAACAAACTCCTGCTTCTTGTGCTATAGCCAAAAGGTGAAGAACTGTATTGGTAGAACCTCCCATTGCAATATCAAGTGTCATTGCATTAAGGAAAGCCTCTCTTGTTGCTATACTGCGAGGAAGTACGCTTTCGTCTCCTTCTCCGTAATATTTATAAGCATTATCGACTATAAGTTTTGCAGCTTTCTTAAACAAGTTAGCTCGGTTGATATGAGTTGCTACTATTGTTCCATTACCGGGCAAAGCCATACCAATAGCTTCGTTTAAGCAGTTCATAGAGTTTGCTGTAAACATTCCCGAACAAGAACCGCAAGTAGGACAGGCATTAATTTCTATTTTACGAACCATTTCGTTGCTCACACTTTCATCGGCACTCTTAATCATTGCATCGATAAGGTCTAAACCTTGTCCGTCGAGATTGCCAGCTTCCATTGGTCCGCCAGAAACAAAAACCGCAGGAATATTGAGTCTCATAGCCGCCATAAGCATACCCGGAGTTATTTTATCACAGTTGCTGATACAAATCATTGCGTCAGCCTTATGTGCATTTACCATATACTCCACACTGTCGGCAATTAAATCTCTCGAAGGAAGAGAATATAACATACCATCGTGCCCCATAGCTATACCATCGTCTATCGCGATAGTGTTAAACTCGGCTGCAAAGCAACCTAAACTCTCTATTTCGGCTTTTATTTGTTGTCCTATCTTATGAAGGTGTACGTGTCCGGGCACAAACTGAGTAAAAGAATTTACTATTGCTATAATAGGTTTACCTATCTGGTCTTCTTTCATTCCGTTTGCCTTCCATAGAGCGCGCGCTCCTGCCATTTTACGACCGTGCGTACTTGTATAACTTCTTAATTGTACTTTCATTTCATTAGTTTATTATATTAAAAAACCTTTCTCCGGGTAACAGAGAAAGGTTATCTTAATAATATTTTAAATTTTACACAACACAACCTCTCTCCCTTATCCTTTAATGACAAGCAGAATTACGTTGACGAGAACAGTATTATTATGTAAAATGTTATTTATACTCATTGTTTTATTTACTAATACAGGCGCAAAGGTAATAAATTAATTGTGAATTTAAATAAATAGCGAATGTTTTTTTAGATATTAATAGCAAAAACAGTTTTTTACTATCAAAATATCCATTAAACAAACAAGCGGACAGACTAAAACCTAACTTATTTTCAGATGTTGAACTATTTGCTTTCTCTTATACGGTAAAGTTATTCTGCCTACACTGTAGGGCAAATTTGTTTCACACGGGTGAAACAGGTTGTTTCAGTTAGGTGAAACAAAGAGTTTCAGTTAGGTGAAACAAGTAGTTTCAGTTAAGTGAAACAAAGTGTTTCAGTAGTATGAAACAAATAGTTTCAACAGTATGAAACAGGTTATTTCATACCGATAAAATAAAAAGGCGTTTGCTAAGTACCAATTAACGTTTGTTAAAGTAATAAGGCGAATAAATATTTATCATTACCTTTGCACCTTATTATATATACAAATCTCGTGGGAAAAAATAAATTACAAAAGTTTGATGATATGAGCTCTTACCCTCACGTGTTTCAATATCCTTTTGCTGTATTGCAAGAGAAAGGATTTGAAATGAAAGGTAAGTGGAATGAATTATTTTTCAAAAACAACAACCCTATAGTTCTTGAGCTTGGCTGCGGAAAAGGCGAATACACGGTAGGATTAGCCAAACTGTTTCCCGACAAAAACTTTATAGGCGTAGATATAAAAGGGGCTCGTATGTGGACTGGTGCAAAACAAGCTCTCGAAGAAAACATCAATAATGTAGCATTTCTCAGAACTCATATCGAACTTATAGATAAGTTTTTTGAGGCTAACGAAGTTGCTGAAATCTGGATAACTTTCCCCGACCCACAAATGAGCAAGGTTAATAAACGAATGACAAGCACTCGCTTTATTAAAATGTATAGAAAGATATTAAATAACGAAGGCATAATTCATCTTAAAACCGATAGTAACTTTATGTTTACTTATACAAAAGAGATGATTAAAAGCAATAACCTACCCGTTGTTATGCAAACCGATAACCTCTACGAGAGTGGATTGGTAGACCCAATACTATCTATACAAACCTTCTACGAACAACAATGGCTCGACAGAGGATTGAATATTAAATACATTAAATTTATTTGTGAACACAGAGACGAATACATCGAACCCGAAGTTGAAATAGAACTCGATGCTTATCGTAGTTTCAACAGAAGTAAACGTTCACAAAAAACAGAAAAGAAATAATATTATGAGCATCAAATTATATCCTAATCTTATTTTAGAAGCATTATCGAAAGTTCGTTACCCAGGAACGGGTAAGAGTATCGTTGAGATGAATATGATAGAAGATGATATGAGAATAGACGGAAATAAAGTTTCGTTTTCCATTATCTTCGAAAAACCTAACGATCCTTTTATGAAATCGGTAATAAAAGCTGCCGAAACATCTATTCTTACTTACATAAGCTCTGATATAGATATAAAAGGAAACATACAAGCTAAGGCAAAACAAGCCCCACGCCCCGAACCTGAGAAGTTACTTCCTCAAGTAAAAAACATAATAGCTGTTTCGTCGGGCAAAGGTGGAGTAGGTAAAAGTACTGTGTCGGCAAATTTAGCTGTAGCATTGGCTAAACTCGGTTACAAGGTAGGACTTTTAGATGCTGATATTTACGGACCAAGTATGCCTAAAATGTTTGGCGAAGAAGATGCTCGTCCGTATATGGAAGAAGTAAATGGCAGAGAGCTTATAGTACCTGTAGAGAAATATGGAGTAAAACTGTTATCAATAGGCTTTTTTGTCGATAAAGATAATGCCTTAGTGTGGCGAGGAACTATGGCAAGCAACGCTCTTCGTCAATTAATAGCCGATGCCAACTGGGGAGAATTAGATTATTTCTTATTAGATTTACCTCCCGGCACAAGCGATATACATCTTACTTTGGTACAAACGTTAGCCGTTACTGGGGCTATTGTTGTTACCACTCCTCAATCTGTAGCTCTGGCTGATGCTCGAAAAGGAATCAATATGTTTATGAGTGAAAAGATTAATGTTCCCATCTTAGGTTTGGTCGAAAATATGTCGTACTTCACTCCTGCCGAATTACCACAAAACAAATATTATCTTTTCGGCAAAGAAGGAGGCAAAAAGCTTGCCGAAGAATTAAACGTACCCCTACTCGGAGAAATCCCTATTGTTCAAAGCATTTGTGATGCTGGAGATGCTGGCACTCCTGTAGCTCTAAACGATAATTCGATAACCGGAATGGCATTCAAACAACTTGCTATAAACACGGTAACACAAACAGACTATCGCAATGAGAACCTTAAGGCTACCGAACGAGTGAATGTAAAAGGTAAAAAGTAAAACAACTACACATTAATGCATATAAAAAAAGGAGAAAACTTCACAGTTTTCTCCTTTTCTTATCAATGAACGAACTATTTATTTAGTTCAGAGTAAATTTTATCCATCTTTTCGTATTCGGCATTCATTCTTAAACTATAGTATATATTGCGTAAAGCGAATACAGAATCTCTATCTTTAGGATCTAATTTGAAAGCTTGTTCGAAGAATGGCAATGCTTGTTTGAAGAAATTATCAACTTCTTTCTTACCTTCTTCAAAAGCCTTACCCTCTAAAAGATTCACGTCAATACGCCTTTCAACACCCGCATTATAGTAAATACGTCCTAAATGAGAAAGTGTAGCTGGGTTTTCAGAATCTATCTCTACTGCTTTTTTCAATGCCTCAACCGCAGAAGTCATATCACCCTTACTTTCATAAACCATACCCAACATATCGTAAAGCTGAGCTTTGTCTGGAGTAATTTCGATAGCTTTCTTTAAGAACATTTCTACATCATCTAAGTTACCTTGCACTAAAGAAATGTTGATTAATCTTTCAATATAAAACGGCTCTTCAGGAAATCTTTCTACTCCATCTTTTAATATACGAGTATAATTCACTGTATCATTTTGTTGCATATAAATAGTAGCCAACTGACGATGAACAATATTATCCTCTACTCCTAAGTCTTTAACTTCTTCAAATATCTTCACAGCAGCATCGTTGTCTGGTATTTTAACAGCTGCAAGCCCTGAATAGTATTTGATAAGATTCATAATCGAATCTTCAAGTTCGCCCAAAATAGGTTCTTCGTCAAACATTTCAAATTCTGTAATCTCAGAGAATACAGTAAAGTTGTTGTATGCTTTTTGGTAATTTCCTTTATTGAAAAAATATTGAGCAGCGTTAATGAAATAAGGACGATTATCAGATATCATTTTCCTTATATCTTTTCTGTGCTTAGGCTTAATTCTACCTTTAGCATCAGGAATCATATCCAAAGAGTCTGCTGTCAAGAAATAATACAGAGTCATATCCAAAGCAGGATACATTTTATCCTGATTAGGTCTCTCTCCTATTTTTTCTTTATCTCTTTCTACTACAAACTGATCGTTTTCGATCATACCTGCAGTAAACCAAGTTTCAGCTTTGTCTTTTGTCTCAGGATTTTTAAGAGCTTCTTGAATAAAGCTTCTTGCGACATCAAAATTACCTGCTTTACGTTCACTATTAGCTTCTTTAACTGCTTTTTTCTGAGCAAAAGAAGAACTCGCTATAAGACATAGTCCTAATATAAATATTAACTTCTTCATCTTTAATTAATTTAATTCATTATTATTATGACACAAAAATAGATATTTAATTTAAAAACATCTTATTCTTCTGATTTGTTTTCAATATTTTTTTCGTCTATTATGCCATCTTCATTAACATCTCCACTTATTTCCTCTATTTCGTCTTCCGAAAGCACCTTACAAACAGAAGCTATCTCATCGTTTTTCTTATCTAAATTAATAAGTTTCACACCTTGAGCTGCTCGTCCTATTACATTAAGGTCGGCTACTTTAATACGAATAGTGATTCCTGATTTATTAATAATCATAAGGTCGTTGTCTTCGGTAACAGTTTTTATATCTACCAACAAACCAGTTTTGTCTGTAATGTTAATAGTTTTAACACCTTTACCACCTCTATTAGTAATTCTATAAGAATCTAAATAAGAGCGTTTACCATAACCTTTTTCTGACACCACCAATATAGCTTCTTTCTCTGCATCTTTGATAGAAACCATTCCAACAACTTCATCGTTCTGAGGAGCTAATGTTATACCTCTAACACCTGTTGCAGTTCGTCCCATACTACGAACAACCGACTCATTGAAACGAAGAGCACGTCCTTGTTTTGTTGCTAAAATAATTTCATTCGTTCCATTAGTCATTCTTACTCCAATCAATTCGTCGCCATCTTTTAAGTTAATTGCATTAACTCCATTTTGACGAGGACGAGAGTATGCCTCTAAAGTTGTTTTCTTAATAACACCTTGTTTTGTACAGAATATCAGATAATGCGAATTAACAAACTCTTTATCAGTAGTAAGTTTTTTCACTCTTATGAAAGTATTAACCTTATCATCTGCATCTATATTTAATAGATTTTGTATAGCTCTACCTTTAGAAGTTTTAGTTCCTTCTGGTATCTGATAAACTTTAAGCCAATAACATTTTCCTTTTTGCGTAAAGAACATCATTGTAGCGTGCATACTTGCAGGATATATATACTCAACAAAGTCTTCATCGCGAGTTTCAGATCCTTTAGAACCAACCCCTCCTCTATGTTGAGACTTAAACTCTGCCAATGGAGTACGCTTTATGTATCCCATATGAGATATTGTTATAATCATTTCGTCATCAGCATAGAAATCTTCAGGATTCATATCTTCTGTTGCATAGATTATATCTGTACGTCTTTCATCGCCATATTTATCTTTAATTTCTGTAAGTTCTTCTTTTATAACCTCAAGAAGCTTATCTTCATCTTCAAGTATTCCTTTTAAATAGGTTATAAGAACTTGTATCTCTTCGTATTCGGCTCTTAGTTTATCTTGTTCAAGACCTGTTAATTGTCCTAAACGCATTTCAACTATAGCTTTTGTTTGTTCTTCAGAAAGTCCGAAACGTTCCATCAAACGCTCTACTGCCACAGGTCTACTTGGCGACTTTTTAATAATCTCTATTACTTCATCAATATTATCTGAAGCAATTATTAAACCTTCTAATATATGAGCGCGTTTTTCTGCTTCATCTAAATCAAACTGAGTTCTACGAGTAACAACTTCAATTCTATGTTCAACAAAATACTTTACAAGGTCTTTAAGATTTAACATCATCGGACGACCTTTTACTAAAGCAATATTATTTACATTAAATGAAGACTGTAATGCAGTTAGTTTATACAGTTTATTTAAGATAACATTAGAATTAAAATCTTTCTTAACGTCAACAACAATACGCATACCCGAACGGTCTGATTCGTCATTCACATTAGATATTCCTTCTAATTTCTTCTCACTAACTAAGTCGGCAATATGTTTAATAAGTTCAGCTTTGTTTACTAAGTATGGTATTTCGGTTACAACTATTTTTTCTCTGTTGTTATGAACTTCTATCTCAGCTCTACCTCTTAATAATATTCTACCTCTACCAGTTTCAAAAGCATCTTTCACTCCTTGGTAACCGTAGATAGACGCACCTGTAGGAAAATCGGGAGCCTTTATATACTGCATTAATTCTTCGATAGTAATATCTCCCTTTGCATCTATAAAAGCAGTAATACCGTCAATACATTCTGTTAAGTTATGGGGCGGCATATTAGTTGCCATACCAACAGCAATACCAGAAGCTCCATTCATTAAAAGAATAGGTATTCTTGTAGGAAGCACAGTAGGCTCTTTAAGAGTATCATCGAAATTAAATGTCATATCAACAGTATTTTTCTTAATATCTCTAAGAGTTTCTTCTGCCAACATACTTAAACGAGCCTCTGTATAACGCATAGCAGCAGGCTCATCACCATCTACAGAACCGTAGTTACCCTGTCCATCTACCAAAGTATATCGTTGCGACCATTCTTGAGCTAAGCGTACCATTGCAAAATACACAGAACTATCACCGTGTGGGTGATATTTACCTAAAACTTCACCAACTATTCTCGCCGATTTCTTATGTGGTTGATTAGAATGGTTTCCTAATTCGTTCATACCAAACATCACACGACGATGCACTGGCTTAAATCCGTCTCTAACATCAGGCAAAGCACGAGACACGATGACAGACATTGAATAATCAATGTATGCCGTTTTCATCTGCTCTTCAATATTCACCTGAATAATTCTGTCTTGATTATCCGTCATTATATTATTATTAGTTATTTTATTGTTAAATCAAAAAATCACGCTAAATTACTATATTTTATTCAAATAATAAAACAAATTTCAAATTCTTTCTGTTAGTTTTGCATAGAATTGTGTCAATTATGGCAGTATTTTGGTATCAAAAACTAAATGGCATATAATTTGACTATATATCGGTAAAGGAGCTGATAAATATCAAAGCTATAAAACTTAAAGAAAGGATAAATACAATGAAGAAAAACTTTTCAAATAGTGTGAAAGACATATTAATGTACAGCCGAGAAGAGGCTGGACGTTTACACAATACAAATGTAGGAATCGAACATATATTATTAGGTATATTAAGAGATTCTCGAAACTCTGCATCTACATTGATTAAATCATTTGGAGTAGACTCTAACGAATTAAAGTCTGCCTTGGATAACGAAATGTATGAAGAAGGAAATTATGTTTCTGAAACTCAACTAACAATAGACAAAAGCGTAGAAAACTTACTCAGATTAAGTCTATTAGAATCTATAAATCTAAATAGTAATGAAACCGACAGCGAACATTTACTTTTAGCTATACTAAAAAATAAGGATTCGTTGGCATACAAAATTCTTTCTAAATACGATATTGATTACAATAAGGTATACAGCTCTTTGTCTGACAAAAATACAGATGCATCTATTTCAAAAGAAGAACTTCCTTATATGGGTGCCGAATTTGGAGAAGATGACGATGATGATGAAACTTATTCTACCAAAAGAGAAAAGGGTTCTTCTAAAAATAAGAACAGCGATACTCCTATGATAGACAGTTTCGGAACCGACTTAACAAAAGCTGCCGAAGAAAACAGATTAGACCCTATAATAGGTCGAGATAAAGAAATTGAACGTTTAGCTCAAATTTTAAGTCGCAGAAAGAAAAACAACCCTATACTAATAGGTGAACCTGGCGTTGGGAAATCTGCTATAGTAGAAGGTTTAGCATTACGAATAACTCAAAGGAAAGTTGCAAGGGTACTTTTCGATAAACGCGTTATCAATTTAGATATGGCTTCGGTTGTTGCTGGCACTAAATACAGAGGACAATTTGAAGAGAGAATAAAAGCGATACTTGGCGAACTTTCAAAAAATCCGAATATAATTCTATTTATAGACGAGATACACACCATTGTTGGTGCTGGTGGTGCTACCGGCTCTATGGATGCCGCAAATATGTTGAAGCCCGCTTTAGCAAGAGGAGAAATTCAATGTATAGGAGCTACTACTTTAGATGAGTATAGAAAAAACATAGAAAAAGACGGAGCTTTAGAACGTCGTTTTCAAAAGGTAATGGTAGACCCTACAACAGCCGATGAGACTCATCAAATATTGAAAAATATAAAACCTCGTTACGAAGAACATCATAATGTAAGCTACACCGACGAAGCTTTAGAACTTTGTGTTAAGTTGACCGACCGTTATATTAGCGACCGCAATTTCCCAGACAAAGCCATAGATGCATTAGATGAAGCTGGTTCGAGAACTCATATTGCAAATGTTATAGTTCCTAAAGTTATTGAAGAATTAGAAAAACAAATTGCAGATACAGACGAACTAAGAACTCAAGCAGTTGCTGATCAAAACTATGAGCTGGCTGCTACTTACCGCGACCAAAGAGATAAGTTTAAAATAGAATTAGAAACTGCTCTAACAAAATGGGAAGAAGAAATAAAAGAAGATAAGCAAGTTGTTGACGGTGACACTGTAGCTGAAGTTGTAGCAATGATGTCTGGCGTTCCTGTTCAGCGTATTGCTAAAGCTGAAAATCAGAAGTTAATGGAGATGACCGATATTCTTAAAGCAAACGTTATCGGACAAGATGATGCTGTTACTAAAATAGTAAAAGCAATTCAAAGAAATAGAATAGGATTAAAAGATCCAAACAAACCCATAGGAACATTTATGTTCTTAGGTCCTACTGGAGTTGGCAAAACTCACCTTGCTAAGAAGTTAGCCGAATTCTTATTCGACTCTGCCGATACTCTTATTCGTATTGATATGTCGGAATATATGGAGAAATTTACTGTTTCTCGATTAATAGGTGCGCCTCCAGGATATGTTGGTTATGAAGAAGGCGGACAATTAACAGAAAAAGTTAGACGTAAACCATACTCTGTTGTTTTATTAGACGAAATAGAGAAGGCTCACCCTGATGTATTTAATTTGTTATTACAAGTTATGGACGAAGGGCGGTTGACCGATAGTTTAGGTCGTCGAATTGATTTCAAAAACACTATACTTATTCTTACTTCTAATGTAGGAACTCGACAGTTAAAAGACTTCGGCAAAGGTATAGGTTTCAACACTTCCGAATCTAACGAAAACGATAAAGAATTTTCTCGTGGTGTTATACAAAAAGCTCTGAACAGAGCATTTGCTCCCGAATTCTTAAATCGTATTGACGATATAGTTATGTTCGACCAATTAGATAAAGAAGCTATTTCTAAAATCATAGACCTCGAACTTAAAGGTTTTTACGAAAGAGTTGAAAACTTAGGATACAAACTAAGTATAACCAACCAAGCTAAAGAGTTTATCGCTTCTAAGGGATACGATATTCAATTTGGAGCAAGACCTCTTAAAAGAGCTATCCAAAAATATCTCGAAGACGAATTAGCCGAAATGATTATAAAAGCTAATGCCTCTGAAGGCGACTCTATATATGTAGACTTCGACTCAGAAGCTCAGAAGATTATAACAACGGTAGAAAAGCCAAAAGAAAAAGAGAACAACAATATAACTAAATAAATAACAATGAGCAATAAAAAACAAACCGGTCATATAGGGGTAACGACCGACAACATTTTCCCCGTTATTAAAAAATTTCTTTATAGTGATCACGAAATATTCCTTCGTGAAATAGTGTCGAACGCTGTTGATGCTACCCAAAAGTTAAAAACGTTAGCATCTGTTGGCGAGTTTGATGGAGAACTTGGCGACTTAGCAATCCGCATCACTCTTGATGAAAAGAAAAAAACTTTAACCATTTCTGATAGAGGTATAGGACTTAGCTCCGACGAGATTGAAAAATATATTAATCAGATTGCTTTTTCAAGTGCCAATGACTTCTTAGACAAATATAAAGATAATGCAAACTCCATAATCGGACATTTTGGCTTAGGTTTCTATTCTGCTTTTATGGTTTCTAAGAAAGTTGAAATCATTACAAAATCTTGGAAAACCAACGAAGTGGCAATGAAGTGGGAATGTGATGGTTCGCCAGAATACACAATGAGCGAAACCACAAAAGAAGGTAGAGGTACCGACATCATTCTTTATATCGACGACGAAAGCAAAGAGTTTCTTGAAAAAGCAAGAATAGAATCGCTATTAAAGAAATATTGTCGTTTCCTTCCGGTTCCTATTGCATTTGGTAAAAAAACAAAATGGGAAGATGGAAAATCTGTTGAAACAGACGAAGATAACATCATTAACGATACAAATCCTCTATGGACAAGAAAACCATCAGAGCTAAAAGATGAAGATTATATTGCTTTCTACAAAGAACTTTATCCGTTTAGCGAAGATCCTTTATTTTGGATACACCTTAATGTAGATTACCCATTTAATCTTACAGGTATATTATACTTCCCTAAAGTAAAGAGCGGAATTGATTTACAAAAGAATAAAATTCAGCTTTATAGCAATCAAGTATATGTTACTGACAGTGTAGAAGGTATAGTGCCTGAGTTTTTAACTCTTCTTCACGGGGTTATCGACTCTCCAGATATTCCTCTTAACGTTTCTCGTTCTTACTTACAATCCGACAGTAACGTTAAAAAGATTTCTACTTATATAACAAAAAAAGTAGCAGACCGCTTAGATGATATATTCAAAAATAATCGTCCTCAATTTGAAGAAAAATGGAGTAGCCTAAGAATCTTCATAGAATACGGTATGATTACTGAAGAAAAGTTTGCAGAAAAAGCAATGAAGTTTGTACTTTTAGAAGATGTAGAAAACAAGTTCTTCACTCTCGACGAATATAAAACGCTGGTTGAATCTAATCAAACCGACAAAGACGGCTCTATAATATATCTTTATACTACAAACAAAGAAGAGCAATACGCATATATCGACGAAGCTAAGGAAAAAGGTTACGACATATTGATAATGGACGGTCAACTCGATAATCACTTTATGAATACCCTCGAGCAAAAACTTGAAAAAACACGTTTTGTTCGTGTCGACGCTGATGTTATTGACAATCTTATCAAAAAAGGAGACAACAAAGAGGTTACTCTTACCGAAGAAGAACGCAACGCCTTAGTTGAAGTCTTTAAGTCGGCTATTCCTCCTATCGACAAAACCGATTTCATTGTTGGTTTTGAACATTTAGGAGAAAAAGGCAATCCGGTTACTATTACTCAAAATGAGTTTATGAGGCGTATGAAAGAAATGTCGGATATGCAACCTGGAATGAACTTCTACGGAGATATGCCTATATCGTATAATATGACAGTAAACTTAGACTCTCCTACTGTTAAGAAGATAGAGGCAGACAAAGACAACTCCAAAAATACGGTTAGTCAGTTAGTCGATTTAGCTCTACTTTCTAACGGATTATTAAAAGGTGAAGCTTTAAGTAAATTCATTAAAAGAAGTATCGAATTGATATAAGAAGTATCGACAAAATCGTACTGTGTTACAAAAAAACCTCAGTGTTTTTCTACCATACTCTCAGTGAGTTTAAAGGTAAAAAACACTGAGGTTTTTTTATGGCGCAGTGAGAAAAAGTAAAAGTTAAAAACTAAAAACTAAAAGTTAACGCAAAGCGACAACACATATGCTTACGGGTATCTTTTATCTATTAACGTTTTTGCTTGCCTTCACTCTTTTAATCGTTAATCGACAATAATTCTTCGGGAAGAATTACGTATAACTTCTTATTATCTTCGTCAATATGAGTTATAATTTCGTCTATGGCAGGAATTAGCAGCTCTTTATTATCTTTATTTACTATAAAAATAGTGTTTATGGTAGACTCATCTACATAATCAATTTGACCTATTTCTCCTTCTTTTTCGTCTATAATAGTAAAACCCTCGAAATAACTCCAAGCATACACATCATCATCTGTAGGTTTGTTTACAAATTCTTTGGGGAAAAAGACCTCCTTATTTGTTAGTTGGCGAGCCTGAGTATCGGAGTTTATATTTTTAAGTTTTACTAAAGCATTTTCTGCCGAAGTAAATCTAATTTCTTCCACTCTAAATGGAACAAATATATCGTCGATGTTAAGTATTAAGAATGGGCACTGCTCTTGGTTATACAAATCAGTATAAGTAAAAGACATTTCACCCTTTATTCCGTGAGGTTTATTAAGTTTTCCTACTCTAATTATATCTTCGCTATTAATCATGGCGTATAATAAGTGCGCCTAAGGCATTTAAACGTTTATCTATGTTTTCGTAACCTCTATCTATTTGATCTATATTGTGTATCTGACTTGTACCTTCTGCGCTCATTGCAGCAATAAGCATTGCTATACCAGCTCTAATATCTGGAGAAACCATATTGGCAGCCCTTAGTGGGTATCGTCTTCCCGAACCAATAACTGTAGCTCGGTGCGGGTCGCAAAGTATTATTTGAGCCCCCATATCTATTAATTTATCAACAAAGAAAAGACGACTCTCAAACATCTTCTGATGGATAAGCACACTACCCTTAGCTTGAGTGGCAACAACCAATAAAACGCTAAGTAAGTCAGGCGTAAGTCCGGGCCAAGGAGCATCAGAAATAGTCATTATAGAACCATCGATAAAAGTATCTATCTCGTAGAGTTCTTGTTCTGGAATAACTATGTCATCGTTGTCTTGATTTACAATAATTCCAAGTTTACGAAATACATCTGGTATTAAACCTAAGTCGTTGTACGATACATTTTTAATACGCACATTAGAAGCGGTCATTGCTGCCATTCCTATAAAGCTACCTATCTCTATCATATCGGGCAATATTGTGTGTTCGCAACCGTGCAAACCGTCAACACCGTGTATTACAAGCAGATTAGAGCCTAAGCCTTCAATCTTAGCACCCATAGAGATAAGCATTTTTGTTAGCTGTTGCAAATAAGGTTCGCAAGCAGCGTTATATATAGTTGTCTTTCCTTCAGCCAATACTGCCGCCATAAGAATGTTTGCTGTTCCTGTAACCGAAGCTTCGTCAAGCAACATATAACAACCTCTAAGCTTATCTGATTTAACTTCGTATGCTTGTCTGCTTGCATCGTAATTAAATGTAGCTCCTAATTTTTGAATACCTAAGAAATGAGTATCTAAACGTCTACGACCTATTTTATCTCCTCCAGGTTTAGGAATAATAGAATAACCAAAGCGAGCAACTAACGGACCAACCAACATTACAGAGCCTCTAAGCGAAGTGCTTTTCTTGAAAAAATCTTCACTTTGAAGATAACCCATATCTACTTCGTCGGCTTGAAACACATAAGTCCCCACAGATGGGTTATCGACTTTCACTCCCATTTCGCGAAGCAATACAATAAGATTATTTACATCTAAGATGTCTGGCACATTATTAATTACAATTTTTTCGGGAGTAAGTAAAGTTGCACATATAACTTGTAGAGCTTCGTTTTTTGCTCCTTGCGGAATAATTTCACCAGAAAGTTTATGTCCGCCTTCTATAATAAATGATGCCATAATCTTTAATTATTTATTTTGACGACGTGTCAGGTTTTTATTTTTCTTAGATAGAATATCTTTCGATTCTGTAAGTTTATGCTCTTCTTCATTAAGACGAATACGTCCTTGAGATAGATAATCCAAATCGTCGAATATCTTTTGATCTTCAACTACTTCTTTATTCCAAGTCAGAAAAGATTTTTTCATATGATTAGCTAAAAGACCTATTAAATAATCTTTTTCTTCTCCTTCGGGATATTCGGTAGCTCTTTTAATCATAACTTCAAGGTTTTTACCGTAATGCTTATATGCTATTCGACCTTGAGTATAAGGTATTTTATTTGGTCTCAAATACATTTCATCTTCTTTTATCACTTCGTAAGGATAATCAATATCTAAAGCAAATTTAGACATAATGGCTAAATGATCCCAAAGAATATGTTTAAAGTCGTTTACATCTCTTAGGTGAGGAAACATATTTCCCATTATATTAATAATAGTATTTGCGCATCGCGTTCTATCTTCTCTATCAGCTATAGAAACACAATAATCTACCATATTTTGTATATTTCTACCATACTCCGGAAGAGCTAATCGTTTCTTCTTCGTATTGTATTTCAAGTTTTCAATCATATATTTGTTATTAATTATTTTTATCTTCTATTGGTAAGTTCACAAAGGTAGTCAGATTATTTTTCTTTTCAAACCATTTTATTAGTGCATCAGCTCTGTTGATAAAAGATTCCCTTACTCTTTTCTCTATCCACGAGGGCACCGAAGCTTTAGCCATCGACAATACATATATTAATATATGGTCTTTTGCATCTATTATACTAACAACCGAACGTAAGTTACTCTCTCCGATAAGAGTTACAAAACCATACTTCATGTTTGTTAAGTTTTCTTGTGTAAACAACAATATGTCGGGTGTTGAATAGTATTTATACATATATATATTACTCCCAAACGAAGAATCTTTCTGCTTAGCATAAACAGTTACGCTATCCTGAACATCATTAAAAAACTTATCTTTTATTGTTTTTTGCTCTTTCGGATTGTTTATCGTAACAGATTCTTCATATAGCACTCGCATTTTTCCTTTAGTCTTAGAGTAATACTCTATACCTTGCAAAGAACTCACATTAAGCGTTGTGTTTAATAAAGCTAACCTATCTCGTTCTGAGGAAGATGATTTTTTTTCTTTTTTGTATATAGTTAAACATTCTACAAACAAATTTGGATTTAATAAACTTATTTGTTCGTCAACAATATCTTTTACAAATGTTAGATTGGGGATAAGTTGTGGTGCTTCTATTTTATCATTGCTATATACCGAACCATAAGTTAATATTTCTTTAACATTCTCCTCTCCTATTAATTGCTTAAGAAAATCTGACGAGAAAACAGAACTTGAAAACAGAAACAAACAAATATTGATAATTATAATTCGACTCACCTTAACTTAGATTTAAGTTGGATTAATTACTTTATTCTTTGCTACTGTTGCTTGAAATTCTTTAAGATAAAAAGGTTCGAAATAAGCTACATCAACAAAGTCTTTATTAGAATAAGCTGTTGCAGCTAAATTAGTCATAGCAGAAGCCATAGGGTAAATATCATCAACAAACAAAGCATTATGAGATGTTATTACATCTTTACACTTAGCTGAACCATCGCCGAAGTATATAACTTTACCTGCTTCAAGATACTCTTTATAACTTTCAGCATCTATAATATCTGCACCAACCGAGCGTACTTCATTAAGATTAACATCATACAACGCCGAGTAAACTTCCATTCTTCTTGCATCTATCATCGGACATAACAATATATCATCTTTATAAGATGTATGTTGGAGCAACAAACTTTCAGTTAAAACTTTCAAAGATGGAATTGCTATTAGAGGAATATCAAGTCCGTAGCAGAGTCCTTTAGCTTCAGACACTCCTATTCTTAAACCTGTATAAGAACCAGGACCAGAGCTTACTGCTACCGCATCTACATGTATATTGTTTTTCCTTACAAACTCCATAGCTTCGTAAGCATACACTCCCAATAAAGAAGCGTGTGATGCATCTTTTATTTGCATTTTATTCAGAAGCACTTTATCGCCTACGGAAAGGGCTAACGAGCATACTTTTGTTGATGTTTCGATACTTAAAATACAAGGCATTTTAACACAAAAATGATTTTTCGTGACAAAGTTATTCATTTTGTTAGATAAAAAGCCTAATTTTGCAAAAACAATTAATCAATGGTTCAATCAATGACAGGTTATGGGAAGGCTGTAGCAGAACTTCCTAACAAGAAAATTAGTGTAGAAATCAAGTCTCTTAATAGTAAACAAATCGACATTAACACACGTATTCCTCATATTTACAGGGAAAAAGATATAGAAATACGAAACATCTTATCTCAACACATAGTTAGAGGCAAGGTGGATTTTGCTATTTATTTTGACAATACAGAAGGTCAGCTATCATCAAAAATAAATACTCCCGCAATAGAGAGTTATTATTGCCAAATAAAACAAATTGCTGATAAACTAAACATTGCTGAGCCTGCCGATTTTTTCTCTGTGGCTTTACGACTACCCGAAACAGTTAAAACAGAGGTTGTAGAATTAGACGAACAAGAATGGTCTGCAATAAAAGCAACCATATTAGAAGCTTTGAAAAACTTCAGCGATTTTCGTGCTCAAGAAGGTGTAATGCTTAACAACATTTTCAATGAAAAAATCGAATCCATTGCTAATCTTCTGAAAGAAATTGAAAAATACGATTCTGAAAGAATTGAAAAAATAAAACAAAAGATGCTTGAATCGGCTAAAAAAGCCGAGACAATATCTTTTGACAATAATCGTTTCGAACAGGAATTGATTTATTATATAGAACGACTTGATGTAAACGAAGAGAAAACTCGTTTGAACAATCACCTTCAGTATTTTATTGAGACAATGAATACAGAAGAAAATCAAGGTCGCAAACTGGGTTTTATAGCTCAAGAAATAGGTAGAGAAATAAATACTTTAGGTTCTAAATCTAATCACGCCGAAATGCAAAAGATTGTAGTGCAAATGAAAGACGAATTAGAACAAATTAAAGAACAGGTACTAAATACTTTATAAGAAAAAATATGGCTGGTAAATTAATTATTCTTTCTGCGCCTTCTGGCTCAGGAAAATCCACTATTATAAATAAAATCTTAGAACAAGGATTTCCTATGAAGTTCTCTATATCTGCAACCAGTAGGGCTCCTCGAGGAGAAGAAAAACATGGAATAGAGTATTATTTTCTTACACCTCAAGAATTTAGACAAAAAATAAAAGACGGAGATTTTTTAGAATATGAAGAAGTGTATCCTGATAAATTTTACGGCACATTAAAATCTGAAGTTGAAAAAGAACTTAATAAAGGAAATGATGTGGTTTTAGACGTTGATGTTGCAGGAGGACTAAATATCAAAAAAATATACGGAGAGCAAGCTTTGTTAATATTCGTTATGCCGCCTTCGGTTGAAGAACTAAAACGAAGATTAGAAGCCAGAGGAACTGATAAACCTGAAGTTATTGCAGATAGAATTTCTAAAGCTGCTTATGAAATGAGTCTGGCTCCTAAATACGACAAAATTATAATTAATGAAGATTTAGAAAAAGCAATTAAAGACACTATAACAACTATAACAAACTTTGTACACTTATGAAAATAGGAATTTTTCCGGGTTCGTTTAATCCGGTACATATTGGACATTTAGCTATAGCTAATTACATTTCAGAATTCGAAGGTTATGATGAGGTTTGGTTTCTAATAACACCACAAAATCCTCTTAAAAGAAGCAAAGATCTTTTAGACCAAAAAACACGGTTAGAACTGATTGAACAATCAATAGTTGGTTACGAAAAATTTAAGATATGCACTTTAGAGTGGGACTTACCAAAACCGTCATACACAATCAACACGTTACAAAAACTAAGAATGTTGTATCCGAAATACACATTTGAATTGGTAATAGGTTCCGACAACTGGGCAACAATACATCGATGGAAAGATTATCAAGTTATACTGAAAAACTTCAGCACTCTTGTGTATCCGAGAAAAAACAATGAACACATAGCAATAAATCACCCTAACGTGCGCCTTTGCAAAAACTCGCCTATGATAGAAATGTCGGCGTCAACTATCCGTGCTGCTATTAAAGCGGGGAAAGACGTTCGCTTTTATCTTCCTGCTGGTGTTTATGAAAAAGTATTAGCTACTGGATTTTTTGAACCAGAACCAGAACTGGAAGCTAAAACAGAAAATATAGAAGATAGTCTATCTTCGCTCGAAGAGCAAATCAATAGTTTGTAATTTACTAATAATATAGTAACTTTGCACTTTTATTTATCATAAAAAATACAGATGAACGTTTCAGAATTAAGTGAACAGGAAATCCTTCGCCGACAAAGTTTAGACGAACTTAGAACGAATGGAATAAACCCTTACCCTGCGCAAGAGTTTGTAGTTAATGCGTATTCAACAAATATAGTTAAAGAGTTTGAAGATGAAGCTCCAAGAAAAGAAGTATCTATAGCTGGTCGTATTATGAGCCGTAGAATTATGGGTAAAGCTTCCTTTGTTGAACTACAAGACTCGGAGGGTAGAATCCAATTATATATTAGTCGAGATGACCTATGTCCCGATGAAAATAAAGACCTATATAATATAGTATTCAAAAAACTGTTAGATATAGGTGATTTTATAGGTATAACTGGATATGTATTCAGAACTAAAATGGGTGAAGTATCCATTCACGTTGAAAGTTTGAAGGTATTGGCTAAATCGCTACGACCTCTTCCTATTGTAAAATATAAAGATGGTGTTGCTTACGATTCTTTCGACACTCCTGAATTACGTTACCGACAAAGATATGTAGACCTTGTTGTTAATGAAGGTGTAAAAGACATATTCTTGAAAAGAACAAAGATATTTAACTCTATGAGAAACTTTTTTAACGAAAAAGGTTATATCGAGGTAGATACTCCTGTTCTTCAAAGTATTCCTGGAGGTGCGGCTGCTCGTCCTTTTATTACTCACCACAATGCTTTAGATATTCCATTATACTTAAGAATAGCTAACGAACTATACTTAAAAAGACTTATAGTTGGTGGATTTGAAGGAGTTTATGAATTTTCCAGAAACTTCAGAAATGAAGGAATGGACAGAACTCACAATCCCGAATTTACTTGTATGGAAATATATGTTTCATATAAAGACTACAACTGGATGATGAGTATGACAGAGCAAATGCTTGAACGTATTTGCTTAGATGTATTAGGTACTACAGAGGTAAAAGTAGGCGATAACACAATTAACTTCAAAGCACCTTTCCGTAGAGTTACAATGATAGAGGCTATAAAAGAAAATACTGGTATTGATATTACTGGTATGAATGAAGAACAATTGAGAAATGTTTGTCGAGAACTACACATAGAGCAAGATGCTACTATGGGTAAAGGTAAACTTATCGACGAAATATTTGGAGAAACAAGCGAAAGCAAATACATACAACCTACTTTTATTACCGACTATCCAAAAGAAATGTCGCCTCTTTGCAAAATGCATAGAGATAATCCTGAATTAACCGAACGCTTCGAGCTTATGGTTAATGGCAAGGAATTAGCAAATGCATACTCTGAGCTAAATGACCCTATAGACCAAAGAGAACGTTTTGAAGAACAACTCAAACTCTCTGAAAAAGGAGATGATGAAGCTATGTTTATTGATCAAGACTTTCTTCGTGCATTAGAATATGGAATGCCTCCTACTTCTGGTATGGGAATAGGAATGGATAGATTAGTGATGTTATTAACTGGACAAACATCTATACAGGAAGTTTTATTCTTCCCTCAGATGAGACCAGAAAAGACTAATTAAAATTATTTATCATGAACTCACCCGGTAAAATTGGTATAATGGGAGGTGGCAGTTGGGCTACTGCAATTGCTAAAATTATTTCAATGACGCAATCTAATTTCAATTGGTATATGCGTCGTCCTGAACAAATAGAGGAATTTCAAAAGTTCGGTCATAACCCTTTCTACTTAACAGGAGTAAAATTCAATGTTGAGAATATTTCTTTTTACGACGACATTAACGAAGTTGTTGAGAATAGTGATATTATAATATTTGCAATTCCATCTCCTTTCTTAAAGCAACACTTGCTAAAACTAACAGCCTCTCTTAAAAATAAAGTTATTATATCTGCTATAAAGGGGATTGTACCTGATGAAAATATGCTGGTATCAGCTTATTTCAATAAATTTTATGGTGTAGATAATGACAATATCGTTACTTTGGGAGGACCTTGCCATGCAGAAGAGGTTGCTCTGGAAAAACTTTCTTACCTTACCGTGGGGTGCTCAAATGAAGAGAGAGCTCTGGCTATGTCGAACATATTCAAAACTCATTTCATTAAAACATCTACAAGTTCAGATGTTATTGGTATAGAATATGCATCGGTTCTTAAAAACGTTTATGCAATAGTATCTGGAATTTGTCACGGACTTAAATATGGTGATAATTTTCAAGCTATATTCATTTCTAATTCAATAATGGAGATGGATAAATTTACAGATGCTGTGAGTCCGATGGAACGAAATATTTGTAGTTCCGCTTACCTTGGAGACTTATTGGTAACCGCCTACTCTCGTTTTAGTAGAAACAGAATATTTGGCACAATGATAGGCAAAGGCTATTCAGTAAAAACAGCTCAATTAGAAATGGAAATGATTGCCGAAGGTTATTTTGGAACTAAATGTATCAAAGAAATAAACAACGAATACAAGGTAGAAATGCCTATATTAGACACTGTTTACTCTATACTTTACGAAAGAAAATCGGCTGTACCTGCTATTAGAAAACTTACAGAAACTTTTAAGTAAAAGCAATAAAAAGAATATGAATACAATAAAATTAAACATTGAGAAAGCTTTAGGCTCAATAACTAAAGAACAAATATTATCGCAGGCTGAACAAGCTAAATTATCAAACAAAACATTAGAAAACGGAAATGGGAAAGGTAACGATTTCTTAGGTTGGTTAAATCTCCCCTCTTCTATTACCGAACAAGAATTAAACGATATTCAAGCTACAGCTAACAAACTAAGAAACTCGTGTGAAGTTGTTGTTGTTGTTGGTATAGGTGGCAGCTATTTGGGCACAAAAGCTGTAATAGATGCTATATCTGGTAGTTTTGAACAATTAGAAAATAAAAAACCTATAGTTCTTTATGCAGGACACAATATAGGAGAAGATTATCTTTACGAATTATCTAAATATCTTGAAGGAAAATCTTTCGGTATAGTTAATATTTCAAAATCTGGAACAACTACCGAACCTGCTTTGGCTTTCCGCATTCTAAAAAAACAATTAGAAGATGCTGTAGGAAAAGAGGAAACAAAAAACAGAATTGTTGCTGTTACTGATAAAGCAAAAGGAGCATTACGTACTTTAGCCGATAAAGAAGGTTACAAAACTTATATTATCCCTGACAATGTAGGTGGTCGTTTCTCTGTTTTAACTCCTGTAGGCTTACTTCCTATAGCAATAGCAGGAATAGACATTAAACAATTAGTAGCTGGTGCTGTGTCAATGGAGAAATCTACTTCAAGCGACATTCCTTTTGAAAATAACATAGCCGAAATATATGCCGTTACTCGTAACGAATTATATAAGGCAGGAAAAAAGATTGAAATATTAGCCAATTATTCTCCTAAACTTCATTACGTATCCGAATGGTGGAAACAATTATACGGAGAAAGTGAAGGAAAAGAAAACAAAGGTATTTTCCCTGCTTCTGTAGATTTCACTACCGATCTTCACTCTATGGGACAATGGATACAAGATGGAGAAAGAACTATCTTCGAAACAGTTATATCAATCAACAAAACAAAGTATAATGTTGAAGTTCCTTTCGACGAACAAGATTTAGATGGTCTAAACTTCCTATCTGGTAAAAAAGTTGATTATGTAAATAAAATGGCTGAATTAGGAACTCAAATCGCACACATAGACGGAGGCGTTCCAAATATAAAAATAGAACTTCCTGAACTTAACGAGTTTTACATTGGTCAATTACTATACTTCTTTGAACGTGCTTGCGGAATTAGTGGTTATATATTAGGTGTAAATCCTTTTGATCAACCAGGAGTTGAAGCTTATAAAAAGAATATGTTTGCACTTCTAAACAAACCAGGATTTGAAGAAGCAAGCAAAGCTATTCAAGCAAGAATTAAATGATAAAGGCAATATTATTTGATATGGATGGAGTCTTATACGACTCCATGCCTAATCATGCAAGAGCTTGGTACGAAACAATGTCGGCTCTTAACACAGTGTGTACTCCTCGCGACTTTTATCTTTACGAAGGACGTACTGGCGATTCTACTATTAACATAATTTTCAATCGTTCATTCAATCGAGACGCTACGGCTGAAGAGATAGAAAAGATATACGCTCAAAAGGCTAAAAGATTTAATGAATTAGAAGTAAAACCTAAACCTATGTCTGGCGCCTTAGATGTATTAACTAAGGTAAAAGAAATGGGATTACTAAGAGTTATTGTTACTGGTTCGGGGCAAAAATCCTTATTTAATAAGTTAGATGATAACTTTGCAGGTTTTTTTGATAAAAATCTTATGGTTACAGCATACGATGTTAAATATGGTAAGCCAAACCCAGAACCATATTTAATAGGCTTAGAAAGAGCTAACATACAAGCTAACGAAGCTATAGTTGTGGAAAATGCACCTTTAGGAGTAGAAGCCGGACATTCAGCTGGAATATACACAATAGCCGTAAACACTGGACCTTTAGAAGATAATATTTTATTAAATGCCGGAGCTGATATATTATTTCCATCTATGAATGTATTGGCTGATAATATAGAGAACATAGTAAAACAACGCTCTTAAAAGTATAAAATATATTAATCTTAGTATAGGGAATAGGTATTAAACTATTATTCCAAATAATTTCTTAATTTTGTACCTCAATTAAAACATACTATATGAACGTAGAAGTATCATCAGAAGATAAAAAGAGTCTAAATTTTATTGAAACTATAGTAGAAAAAGATTTAGCAGAAGGTAAGAACGGAAACAAAATACAAACTCGTTTTCCTCCTGAACCTAATGGTTACCTACATATCGGACACGCAAAGGCTATATGTATGGACTTTGAACTTGCGAAAAAATATGGAGGAATTTGTAATCTACGTTTCGATGACACAAACCCTACTCGAGAAGATGTAGAATATGTAGACTCTATAATGGAAGATATTAATTGGTTAGGCTATAACTGGGCTAACGTTTATTATGCTTCTGATTACTTCCAACAACTTTGGGACTTTGCTGTGCAACTCATTAAGGCAGACAAAGCGTATATCGACGAACAATCGGCTGAAGAGATAGCTCAACAAAAAGGAACTCCTACTAAAGCTGGAGTTGATTCTCCATATAGAAATAGACCTATTGAAGAAAGTCTTGATTTATTCTACAAGATGAATAGTGGAGAAATAGAAGAAGGAGCTATGGTACTTCGTGCTAAAATTGATATGGCATCTTCTAATATGCATTTCAGAGACCCTATTATATACAGAGTAATTAAATATGCTCATCATAGAACAGGTACAACTTGGAAAGCCTATCCTATGTACGACTTCGCACACGGACAAAGTGATTACTTCGAAGGTGTTACACACTCTCTTTGTACTTTGGAGTTTGTTCCTCACCGTCCTCTTTACGATTTATTTATTGACGAACTTAAAGAACTAAACGGAGATAATACCGACTATCGCCCAAGACAGTACGAGTTTAACCGTCTTAACCTTACTTATACTGTTATGAGTAAGCGTAAACTACTTCAGTTAGTTAATGAAAACTTAGTAAATGGCTGGGACGATCCTCGTATGCCTACTATAGCTGGACTAAGAAGAAGAGGATACACATCAGATTCTATCCGTAATTTTATAGATAAAATAGGATATACTAAATTTGAAGCATTAAACGATATAGCTTTATTAGAATATTCGATAAGAGAAGATCTAAACATTAAGGCTAAAAGAGTTTCTGCAGTTATCGACCCTGTTAAATTAATTATAACTAACTATCCAGAAGGTCAAGTGGAATATATGGAAGCTATTAATAATCCAGAAGACGAATCAATGGGTAATCACGAAATAGCTTTTACAAGAGAACTTTATATAGAAAGAGAAGACTTTATGGAAGATGCTCCTAAGAAGTTCTTTAGAATGACTCCTGGCAAAGAAGTTCGACTTAAAAATGCCTATATTATAAATTGTACGGGCTGTAAAAAAGACGAAGAAGGAAACGTTATTGAAATATATGCAGAGTACGACCCTCTTACAAAAAGCGGAATGCCTGAAAGTAATCGTAAAGTTAAAGGAACATTACATTGGGTATCCGTAGAACATAGCTTACCTGCAGAAGTAAGGATATACGACAGATTATTTGCCGTAGAAAACCCAGGAGATGAAAAGGACAAAGATTTTAGAGAGTTGTTAAATCCTGATTCTCTTGTTATAAAAACAGAAGCTCGAGTTGAAAAAGAATTAGAAAATGCTAAGCCTTTAGATAACTTCCAGTTTCAAAGGATTGGATACTTTAATATGGACCCAGATTCTACTAAAGAACATCTTGTATTTAATAGAACTGTAGCACTGAAAGATTCGTGGACCAAGATAAAAGATAAGTAAGCCTATTACTTAACTTAATAAATATGTACGAAGAAGATAAATTTGACTTACCTGAAGATAGTTATTCTCCTTATTTTAAGGACTGGGATAATGCTTTGAAGCAAAACAAAAGTCCCAAATTCTTAGAAGTTGAAGATATAGAGGGAATATTCGAAGAATATTTAGAAGAATCTGATATTGATTCTTTTAGAGCTTCGGTTAAGTATGCCTTAGCATTTCATCCTAATAATGAAGAACTCATTATAGATATTATGGCATATATGGAAGAACTATCTTTATGGAAAGATTTATACAACTTTGCAATACAATATGATGATATTGAAGATGCAATATATCCTCGCACCAGTAGATTAAAAGCTTTACTTCATATGGGATTAGAGGAAGATGCCTTCGGATATTTTCAAGAACTCAAAAAAATATATAGTGAAAGAGGCGAATTATCGATGATATATGTAGCAATGAGTGAAGCCTTAAACAGTATGCGCCTTAACGATGCTGCCATAAAGGTAATTAAAGAAGCTACATCTAAAGTCGGAGACTTCCTATACTTAAACTGGATAGAACTAAGAGCCTACGCCGATATTAATGATAAAGAAAATGCTCTTGCTCTTGCCGACAGAATGGAAAAGAAAATGTCATTAAGTTACGAGTGCTGGGAAGATTTAGCTATCATTTTTTTGGATTTGGAAGAATACGAAAGAGCTATAGAATCTATGGAATATGCAAAAACATTAGGTGCAAAATCTTTAGACCTCTATACTGCTTTAATCGAGTGTTATACAAAAAATAACAATCCATTAAAGGCTCTCGAAATTGCTAAAGAATGTATTGAAATATATCCCGACACTTTAGAAGTTATTCCTATTGCTATTGTTATTGCTATTCAGATTGAAGCTTGGGACGAAGTTTTTATGCTCATTGATAAAATAATAGGAATAGAACCCAGCGAAGAAATATATCTTTGTAAAAGTGATGTTTTTATAAAGTTTGGTGAATATAAAAAAGCTATACAAACACTTCAAGAAGGACTAATAGCTTTAGAAGGTGATAACGAATCTATAAAAAAACAATTAGCTGAACTAACAAGTCAGTATCCCGACTTAGTTGACTAAAATAAACGAAAGTATAAATAAATAATTATGGCAAAGATAAAAGGTAGTGTTGTTGTAGACACTAATAGATGTAAAGGTTGCGACCTTTGTGTTGTTGCTTGTCCTACAGATGTACTTATCTTGGGAAAAGAAGTTAATAGCAAAGGTTATAATTATGCTCAGATGGCAAACCCTGACGATTGCATTGGTTGTGCAAGTTGTGGATATGTTTGTCCTGATGGTTGTATCACAGTATATAAGGTAAAAATATAAAAATGGCAGAAGAAATAAAATTAATGAAAGGCAATGAAGCTATAGCTCATGCCGCCATTCGTTACGGAGTTGACGGATACTTTGGTTATCCTATAACCCCTCAATCGGAGATAATGGAAACGTTGATGGAAGAAAAACCTTGGGAAACTACAGGTATGGTTGTTCTTCAAGCTGAAAGTGAAGTATCTGCTATTAATATGGTATATGGTGGAGCCGCTTGCGGGAAAAGAGTTATGACATCTTCTTCCAGTCCTGGCATAAGCCTAAAACAAGAAGGCATTTCGTATATGGCAGGAGCTGAACTTCCTGGATTAATAATCAACATTATGCGTGGAGGTCCTGGATTAGGAACAATACAACCAAGTCAGGCCGACTATTTCCAGACAGTAAAAGGTGGCGGACACGGCGATTATCGTTTAATAACTCTTGCCCCTGCTTCTGTTCAAGAAATGGCAGACCACGTAGCTTTAGGATTCGACCTTTCTTTCAAATACAATAATCCTGCAATGATTTTATCTGATGGTGTTATCGGACAAATGATGGAAAAAGTTGTACTTCCAGAGCAAAAGTCAAGAAAAACTGAAGAAGAAATAAGAAAAGAACAACCTTGGGCTTCTTTAGGAAAACCTGCCAATAGAGATAGAAATGTAGTTACTTCGTTAGAATTAGATTCTTATCTTATGGAACAAAAGAATGTTCGCTTTCAAGAAAAGTACAAACTAATAGAAGAAAACGAAGTTCTATATGAAGCTATTATGTGCGACGATGCCGATTATATCATTGTAGCTTTTGGTTCGGCTGCCAGAGTAAGTCAAAAAGCCATTCAATTGGCAAGAGAAGAAGGGATTAAAGTTGGTTTATTCCGTCCTATAACTTTATGGCCATACCCATCTAAGCAACTAAATTCATACAAAGATAAGGTTAAAGGAATGTTATCTGTAGAATTAAACGCAGGACAAATGATTGAAGATGTAAAATTAGCTGTCGAATGTAAAGTTCCAGTTGAACACTTCGGTCGCTTAGGAGGTATAGTTCCAACTCCGCAAGAAGTATTAAACGCTCTTAAAGAAAAATTAATCAAATGAATACTATAGATATAATAAAACCAGAAAATAAGGTTTACGGCAAACCTACATTAATGAACGATAATGCTATGCATTATTGTCCTGGTTGTAGTCACGGTGTAGTTCATAAACTAATAGCCGAAGTAATAGAAGATATGGGAATGGCGGAAACAACAATAGGTATAGCTCCTGTTGGTTGCGCTGTTTTTGCTTACAACTATTTAGATATAGATTGGATAGAAGCTGCTCACGGTAGAGCTCCAGCTATTGCAACTGCGGCAAAGAGATTAAACCCTGAGAAAATGGTTTTCACATATCAAGGTGACGGCGACTTAGCAGCTATTGGTACTGCCGAAACTATTCACGCTTGCAATAGAGGTGAAAATATTGTTATCGTATTTATAAACAATGCTATCTATGGTATGACTGGAGGACAAATGGCTCCTACCACACTATTAGATATGAAAACTGCAACTTGTCCTTACGGACGTAATGTTGCTCTTAATGGTTATCCTCTTAAGATTTCTGATTTATTAGCTCAACTTGAAGGAACTTGCTTAGTAACAAGAGAAACAGTTCATACTGCCGCTGCTATTAAGAAAGCAAAGAAAATGCTACGTAAAGCTTTCGAAAATGCTATGGCAGGTAAAGGGACTTCGGTTGTTGAGTTCGTTTCAACTTGTGCTTCAGGTTGGAAGATGACTCCCGACCAAGCTAACAAATGGATGGTAGCAAATATGTTACCTATGTATCCTTTAGGTGTATTAAAAGAAAAAGAATAAATTATGCAACACGAAATAATTATAGCCGGTTTTGGAGGACAAGGAGTTCTTTCTATGGGTAAAATTTTAGCTTACTCAGGATTAATGGAAGACAAAGAAGTAAGTTGGTTTCCTTCTTACGGTCCAGAACAAAGAGGAGGTACCGCAAATGTAACCGTTATTCTTAGCGACGACAGAATATCTTCTCCTGTATTAAATGAATATGATATAGCAATAGTATTAAATCAGCCTTCGTTAGAAAAATTTGAGAAAACAGTTAAATCTGGTGGCATCTTAATTTACGATGGTTATGGTATTACTCAACCTCCTACTCGCAAAGACATAAGAGTATTCGAGATTGATGCTATGAACACTGCAACTGCCGAAGGTAATGCTAAAGCTTTCAATATGATTGTATTAGGAGGTATGCTTAAAATTACACCTATGGTAAAAATAGAAAGTGTAATGGCTGGACTTAAAAAGTCTCTTCCGGAACGCCATCATAAACTTCTCCCAATGAACGAAAAGGCAATTATGCGCGGAATGGAGTTAATTAAAGAGATAAAATGAAGACTAATAAAATAATGAACAAAGGCGAGAGAATGATATTTTTATTGTTCTCTTGCCTTTCGTTATTTATATGCACCTCTCTTAATGCACAAACATTACAAAACACGTTAACCATAAAACAAGACTCGACAATTAATATTGCTACTAAACTTGTTGATGACGACCACATACATGATGAAAACTGCAACCACAACCACGAATCGGAATATAACGAACTGTCTGTAAATGACAGCATTCAACCACTTTACTACAACCTCGAAGCTCCCACACTGAACATAGATACAACTCGTATTATTAACTACTGGAAAATAACAGAACGTACTGGTGAAATTATTCCTGCATATCCCGACACTTTTCTTACCGATTACTTCAACAGAACTAATGTAGAGGGATTAGGAACTTCGGAAGCTTACCTTGGCAACTTAGGCTTAGCAACCGAATCGAGAGTGTTTTTCGATAGAAACAACCGCTCTCAGTTTATGTTTATAGATCCTTTTTACAGATATTCTAAAACACCAAGTAACTTTAATTTCATAAACACAAAAATACCTCATTCTAATATCTCATATCAGAGAGCTGGTAGCAGACAGGTTATGGAAGAAAGACTACAAGCTATTCTTGCTATTAATTTAGGTAAGAAATTCAACTTCGGATTCGATGTAGATTACCTATACGCAAGAGGGTATTATCAATCTCAAGCTTCAAAACATTTAGAATGGGTATTCTTTGCTAATTATATTTCAGACAGGCACGTACTTCACGCGTTTGTTAATCCTTCGGATTATACATCTGCCGAAAACGGAGGTATAGTCGACGATTTAGACATTACCTATCCTTCGGGAGACGATAATACACAAGAGTTTACAACTAATCTTACCAACACTTGGAACAAAGTTAAAGGAACTCAATACTATCTAAACTATCGCTTTAATTTAGGTTTCGACCGAGATACAGATTACACAGATGAAGACGGAAATGTTATTAAACAGTTTGTTCCTGTTTCGAGCATAATATATACTTTTAACTTAGACGATAAACAGAAAAAATTCTATACTAAAAATCAATCATCAGTAAGTAATTATTACAAAGACAAAACCGACTATTTCGAAAACATAGCAACAACAAGAGATTCTACTTCGGATTGGAATATGAGTAATACTCTTGGTTTATCCTTACGCGAAGGTTTTAGCGAATGGGCTAAATTCGACCTCACAGCTTTTATTACTCAAGATTTCCGTAGCTTTACTTTAATGGACAAAACAACCAGTTACGAAAAAAACCAAGCATCAACTTACATTGGTGGTGAGCTGGCAAAACGAAAAGGTAGCATATTACGCTACAATGCACAAGGTAGTTTTGGCGTTATCGGAGACAATATAGCAGATATAGATTTGTCGGGAAACATAGAAACAAGAATACCAATTTGGGGCGATACGGCATCTGTAATTGGCTATGGTTCGTTTAAGAATTTATCTCCAACGTTTTACGAAAATCGTTACCATAGTAAATACTTTTGGTGGGAAAACGATTTTTCTAAAGTTAAAAAAGTTCGTTTTGGTGGAAAGATTAATATTCCTCACACAAATACGGTTTTCGACTTAGGAGTAGAAAACATTACAAATTATATTTACTTTAATAAAAATGGACTGCCAACGCAGCACGGTGGTAATATACAAGTTGTATCGGCTCAACTAAATCAAGACTTTCAATTTGGGGCTCTACACTGGGACAATAAGTTGGTGTATCAAAAATCGAGTAACGAAAAAATATTACCCCTACCCGACTTTGCAGCATATTCGAGTCTGTATGTTCAATTTAAGGTAGCTAAGGTGTTAACAATACAAATGGGAGCTAACGCCCATTACTGGACTAAATATTATGCTCCTTCTTACGAACCTGCAACTCAACAGTTCAAACTGCAAGATTACAACGATGCTGTTAAGGTAGGAAATTATCCTTTGTTGAGCGGATTTATTAATTGTCATCTTAAACAAACCCGTTTCTTTTTGCAATACTACAATGTAGGTTCGAGTTTTATTAATCCTCCTGAATATTTCTCATTACCGCATTATCCTGTAAATCCTGCAATTATTAAATTAGGACTTAGCATCGACTTCATAAACTAATTTATTAAGTAAGCTTTTTATTAGAAACAAGATATATGGTTCTAAGTAGTTACATTAAGTAAAAGAAGTAATGTTTCTAAATTTATTGTATATTTGTCCTGTGCTTTGTATATGAGAAAGGAATAATTAACTATCAATTATCTTATATGTACAAAAAGAAAGCAAATATAATAATTGCATTTTCAACATTCTTAATTCTCTTTGCCTGCAAGCAAGATAATGCAAGTATAAGAGACTATCCAGAAATAGAAACTTCGGGCGAGCTTAATATTGTTATGGAGTACAACTCATTAGACTATTATATTTATAACGACACCATTAAAGGCATTCAATACGATTTTGCAAAACAAGTTGAAACTCGTTCCGGACTAAAGGTGAATATATTTTTAGAGAACAATCTTGAAACTTCCATAAACAAATTAAAACAAAACGAGTACGACATTATTGCTCGCAACATACCTATAACCAACGAAATAAAGAAACAATTAGCCTTTACCGAACCTATTACTAAAAGTAAACAGGTGTTAGTTCAAAATAAAAAACAATTAAACGATACTACATTTATATCTAATCAGATAGATTTGGCTTACAAAACTATTCACATACCTCTTAATTCGCCAGCTTTATTAAGAATAGAAAATCTTTCAAATGAAATTGCATCTCCTATTTACATAAAAGAAGATGCTACATACACTTCAGAACAACTTCTGTATATGGTTGCCTTTAACGAAATTGATTATGCTATTGTAGATTATAATATAGCAACAAATAATCTAAAGCTATTTCCGGGATTAGATATAAATACTGATATAAGTTTCACTCAGTTACAAGCGTGGGCTGTAAGAGATAATTCTCCAATACTACTCGATAGCTTAAATATCTGGTTAAGAAAATAATATCACAGTCGGATTTAAAGCAAAACACCTCCCAAAGACTTTAAATCTAAGGGAGGTGTTTCGTATAAGGGGTAAAGAGTTCCTTAAACTAAAGATACGACCATTTCGTCGTCTAACATCTCTAAAATAAGTTTGTCTTCTCTTGCTAACCAACCAATAGCGGCAAAAACTTCTTTGTCTTTCAATTTGGTTAATTTTTTCAGTTCTTTCACCGATTTTGGTCCTTGTTCTGATAGAACCAACCATAGACGACCAGCATCTGTTCCAATTTTTTCTTTCATTCTTTTCGATTTTTAATTTAACAAAAATAAAATTATTTAGTCCATAGCACTGTTTTGTGCTTTTTTTGCAATTACTAATCTCGTTATTGTTCTTATAATAATTTCAAGAGCGACTACAAACGCTAACATTAACAGTAACGATCTTAAGGCTCCGGTGTCTTGCACAAAGTAAGCAAAAGTTATTGTTAGGAAGGTTAGAAATACTAAAATTAATGTAGATTGTGCGTGATTAAATCCTATTTTAAGCAAGTTATGATGAATATGTCTATTATCTGACTTAAAAGGATTGTGTCGTCTGAAAAGTCTTACTATCACAACAAATATCATATCAACAATTGGTATAGCAATAACACTTATAGCCATTGTATGAGGTGCTGAGATGTGTGCATTACCGAATGTCATTGCAGGTAATTGCATTATTCTTAGAGCAAAACAAGCAAACATAGTTCCTAAAAACAGCGCACCTCCGTTGCCCATAAATATCTTTGCAGGAGACCAATTGTAGATTAAGAAACCTATTAAAGCGCCTGCCATAGAAACGCAAAGCAATGTCCATAGCCATTCGTTAGCATAATGAAATACTAAAGCGTAAGATACTGCTCCATATAAAGTTAATGATACAAGCAGCCCGTCTATTCCATCTATAAAGTTGTAAGCATTTATACAACCTACTATAAATAATGATGTTAATATATAACTGGTTACTATATGTATTTCTTGAATTCCAAATATACCCCAAAGAGTTGTAAGTCTTATGTCGGTAATGTAAATAATAAAAAGAGCACAAATAAACTCAAACAATATCCGACTACGCACCGACATCGGCTCCATATCGTCTTTCACTCCTATAAAGAATAAGAATATGGATATAGAAAATAATTTATCAGGACGAATAGTATCGGCATAGTCGCTAAATGCAAAATAAGGTACTATTGTTGCTATAAATACAGCTATACCGCCTAAGTTTGGAATCTTTTTTTTATGTATTTTCCTTTTTTCAGAAGGATCATCGCCAAAACCTAAAGCTTTAGAAAACTTTATTGTTTTACTCGTTACAAAAACACTTATTCCAATACTTAATATTAATACTATAATAATATTAATGCTCATAAATTATTTGTTTTTCTCTTTTTATACTCTTTTATATATATACCAGGTAATGAAGTTACAATTAAGCTACAACGTTTGATTTGTTTTTTAGGCTCACTAATTATACGTTGCAACCATTCTAACTTAGCATTAATTACCCATTGTGGTGCACGTTTTTGGTCTTTCAAACCAGAATGAAACTTAAAAGCAGCTCCTACTCCTATCAATATACCTCTATCAATATAAGGTGATAGTTTATACATAAAAAACTCTTGCTTGGGCATTCCGAGCGATACGAAAACTATATCTGGATTATAGTCTTTTATGTTTTCTGCTATTTTGGGGTAATCAAAGTCTTCAACATCTAAAAATGGTAAAGAGCCAAAATGCATATCCGACACGTTGTTGTCTATTTCAGACAAGCGTATTTTAAGCGCATCTAATGTTTTCGGAGATGCTCCAATAAACATTATCTTATATTTCTTTTGAGATACAATATCCATAAGCAAATCGCTACCGCAATATTGTTCTCTTTGTATTTTATATATTGATTTTAAGTAGAGAGGAACCCAACCACTGTCGCAAACAGTTATTGAAGCATTGTCTAAAACAGTTTTAAGATTTTCATTTTTATGACTCATAGCCAAGGTAACACCATCGGCTACACAAACATACCCTTTAGAGTTTGAGTTTAATATATTATCAATTTTTAATTTTACGTTTTCTCGTCCAAACGTATAAGTAATTCCGAAGAATTTTTCAGTCATAATCTTGGAGTCCAAATCTAATTTAGTTCACAAAGGTACTTCTTTTTTTAGATTTATATAGATTATCGAAAGAAAAAATTAGCATATGTATTTAAACTACAAATGGAGTACGATTAATTACAAAGCAATTAAGCATACTCCATTTGTTAATATATAGCGTTATTTTCTTTTATCCGCACTTAGAAGTTCCGCAAGCGGTGCAGGTTAAGCAACCTTCTTGATAAACCAAAGACTCTTGACCACAGTTGCCACATTTTTGTCCTTTTGCTTGAACTCCTTCTTGTATATATTTCTTTAATGCGCGTTCAACACCATTTTTCCAAGTATTGATAGATTCGTCATTAAGCTCTAAACCTCCAACTAATTTCAATACTTGTTCAACAGGCATTGAGTATCTTAGCACTCCCGATATTAGTTTTGCATAGTTCCAATACTCTGGATTAAACTTATCAGACAGTCCTTCTATTGTTGTTTTATATCCTCGCTTGTTGGTGTATTGGAAGTCGTAACGTTTATTTCCAAATTCATCTACATTCTTTATTATAGTTCCTTTTGAAAGATTTTTAGGTAAAAATATTCCCTCTTCTTCGTCATTGATACCTGTAAATATTTCGTAAGGACGACCGTTTAGTAAACCTACAAAGGCTATCCATTTCTCTTTATTGTTTTGGAATTTAACAATATCGGCATCTAACTCTCTCGGACGTTTAGCTACAATTACAGGAGGTTCAGGACATTCTACGCATTCTTTTTCTTTCTTAGAGTCGTTAGCGATTAAAACTCCACTACGCGAACCATCTCTATATACCGTACAGCCTTTACAGCCCGACTTCCAAGCCTCAACATAAAGGTTATTCACCAACTCTTCGTCTACATCATTAGGAAGATTGATAGTAACACTTATCGAATGGTCTACCCACTTTTGCACCCGTCCTTGCATTCTAACTTTTTGTAGCCAGTCTACATCATTAGACGTTGCTTTATAATAAGGAGATTTCTCTATCATTGCGTCTATTTCTTCAGACGAATACTTCTTAACTGTTGAGTATCCATTAGCCTCCATCCAAGTAACAAACTTGTGGTGAAACACTACATACTCTTCCCAAGAGTCGCCCACTTCATCTACAAAATCTACTTTTACAGAAGCATCGTTTGGATTAACTTTTCTTCTTCTTTTATATACTGGTAAGAATACAGGCTCGATACCCGAAGTAGTTTGCGTCATCAAAGAAGTTGTTCCTGTAGGAGCTATTGTTAAACAAGCTATATTTCTACGTCCGTATTTGCGCATCTCCTTAATTAGTTCTGGGTCTGCTTCTTTCAATCTATTTATAAACGGATTAGTTTCTTCTTTCTTAGCATTGAATATTTCAAAAGCACCGCGTTCTTTAGCTAAACCTACAGAAGCACGATAAGCAGCCAATGTTAGTTCTTTTTGTATCTTTTCTGCAAAATCGGTAGCTTGTTCTGTTCCATAGCGATACCCCAAAGCAGCCAACATATCCCCTTCGGCAGTAATACCAACACCTGTTCTTCTTCCTAACAATGTTTTACTACGAATTTTCTCCCATAAAACTCTTTCCACTGCTTTAACTTCTTCCAATTCGGGGTCGGTGTCAAGCTTACGAAGAATAGCATTAATCTTTTCAATCTCTAAGTCGATTATATCGTCCATTATTCTCTGAGCAATAGCAACGTGGCGTCTGAATAAATCAAAATCAAATTCAGCCCCAGGCTTAAATGGATTATTTACGTAAGAATATAAGTTTATTGCCAATAGACGACAACTATCGTAAGGACATAAAGGTATTTCTCCACAAGGATTAGTAGAAACTGTAGTAAAACCTTGATCTCCATAACAATCGGGAACCGACTCCTCTATAATAGTATCCCAGAATAACACTCCTGGTTCTGCCGACTTCCACGCATTATGAATTATTTTTTCCCAAAGGCTTACGGCATCAATCTCTTTTGTGTATACAGGATTATCTGAATTTATAGGATATTGTTGAATAAAAGGTCTATTATTTATAACCGCCTCCATAAAATCATTAGTAATCTTAACAGACACATTAGCCCCTGTAACTTTACCTTCAGCCATTTTAGCATCGATAAAAGCTTCGGCATCGGGGTGTTTAACAGATACACTAAGCATCAAAGCTCCTCGACGACCATCTTGTGCTACTTCTCTTGTTGAATTAGAGTAGCGTTCCATAAAAGGCACTAACCCTGTAGAAGTTAAAGCTGAGTTTTTAACCGGCGAACCTTTAGGGCGAATATGAGAAAGGTCGTGCCCTACTCCACCTCTACGTTTCATTAACTGAACTTGCTCTTCATCTATTTTAATAATAGCACCGTAAGAGTCGGCAGGACCATCAAGTCCGATAACAAAACAATTCGACAACGAAGCTACTTGGTAGTTATTACCAATACCAGTCATCGGGCTTCCCTGAGGAACAATATACCTAAAGTGATCGAATAGTTGAAAAAGTTCTTGCTCTGAAATCGGATTAGAATAATTCTTTTCTATTCTTCCTATTTCATTAGCTAAACGCCAGTGCATATCAGCTGGAGTTTTCTCGAAAATATTACCATAAGCATCTTTTAGAGCATACTTATTAACAAAGACTTTAGCAGCAAGCTCGTCGCCGTTAAAATATTCAAGAGAAGCCTTATAGGCTTCATCGAAGGTATAGCTATTCTGTTTCACCTCTTATTATTATTTTATGTTTATGTTATTATCTCTTTTTTTGAAAAAGGAATTGCAATATTAAAGAGAGATTTCCAAAGAAACAAATAAAAGAGAAAATTTATAGAAACATTGTTAATAAGTTTTTATTGCTATTTGGTAAAACAACAATAATAAAAGGAGGAAAAGCTGTTATTAGATAGGCGAGTTGTTTCTTAGTAGACACCCCTTGTAGTTGTTACTAAATACCCCATCTCGCTCTTAGTAGATAGGCGAGCTGGTTCTTAGTAGAGACCCGATGCCGCTCTTTATAGAACCGCCCCGCCTTTATACTTAAGACACCCCGTCTTTCTACTAAGAGAGACCTCGCCTATCTAATAAGAGAGAGAAGGGGTCTCTACTAAGAGAGACGACCCTAAGTGAAGCTTTGCATTTTTAAGAGAAATCTACTCTATTTTCTTTCTAACTGATCGAAGAAATTCTTTCATTGCTTCAGAATCTTTTGATTCTATTATTTTCAAAAGTTCTGCAAGTTCTTTACGTATTTGTCCTAACTGTCCGGGAGTATGTGGATTAAAAAGTATTTCAGTAAGAAGGTAATCATCTTCCGACATCAGACCGCGTGCTATATCCATATGTTTTTTAAAGGTAGTACCCGGAGCTTCTTGATGTTTCATTATTGATGCAAATACAAGAGTTGACGCAAAAGGAATAGAAAGTGAGTAAGCCATAGTTTCGTCGTGTTCCTCAAAAGTATATTCGAAGATATTTAGTTTAAGAGAACTATATAAATCACGAAAGAATATCTTACCCATATGGTCGGAGTCTGATATTATTATTGCATTTTCAGTTGTTAGGTTACCCATATTAGCAAATGTAGGTCCAAACATTGGGTGAGAAGATACAAACGGACGCCCCTTACTCTTGTAATATTCGTGCAAACCTGTTTTCACCGATGCTATATCAGAGATTATACAGTTTTCAGGAACATAAGGCAAAACCTGTTCGAACGCTGCAATAGTGTACTGAACTGTTGCGGCGTTAATTAATATCTCTGGTTTAAAATCTGCAATCTCTTTAGGGTCGCTCATTCTTATACAATTATATGTAAACCTAAGTTTCTCAGGATTGTAGTCGAATATAGCCACTTCGTGTTCGAAGCTCAACACATCGGCAAAGAAAGAGCCCATCTTTCCGGCTCCAAGTATTTGTATTTTCATTGATTCAGTACGTTTATTTGTTGCTTTATTGATTCTTCGTGAATAGATTCTAATATACTTTTCATAAAACCAGAAGAGAATCCTAAATCTTGAGCTTGCGCTATCCTTTTACCTAATATCTCATCGTAGCGTATAGTTTGAAGCACTGGCATATTGTGTTCTTTTTTGTATTGTCCGATTTCTTGAGATATTCGCATACGTTTAGCCAATATAGATAAAAGTTCATCGTCTATTAAATCTATTTGATGACGAAGCTCCGTAAGGTTTTCTGTTGTTTGTTTTGTATCTCTTATAACTAAAAGATTCATAATGTAAGATAATACATCTGGGGTTATCTGCTGGTCTTTATCACTTAAAGCGTTATCTGGCGAACAGTGAGATTCTATTATTAAACCTTCAAGATTTAAGTCCATAGCCTGTTGCGACAAAGGAGCTATTAGCTCTCTTTTACCCCCTATATGACTTGGGTCTACTATTATAGGTAATTCGGGTATTCTTCTTTTTAGTTCAATAGGAATATGCCATTGAGGAAGATTTCTATAAATCTTTTTATCATACGAACTAAACCCTCTATGTATAGCTCCAATTTTTTTAACACCTGCATTATAAATACGCTCTACAGCACCTATCCACAATTCTAAATCGGGATTTACTGGATTCTTAATAAGTACAGGACCTGTAAATTTCAATTCTTTCAGAGCATCAGCAATCTCTTGCACAGCAAAAGGGTTTGCTGAAGTGCGAGCTCCAATCCATAAAATATCTATTCCATGCTCTACTGCTTCAATAACGTGGTTTCTTGTTGCCACTTCGGTTGCAACATACATACCTGTTTCTTGCTTTACTTTCTGAAGCCAAGCTAATCCTTGAACTCCAATACCTTCAAAACCTCCTGGTTTTGTACGTGGTTTCCAAATACCCGCACGATAAACCTTAACACCATTGCGATGTAACTCTCTTGCGGTAGTTAATACCTGTTCTTCACTCTCAGCACTACACGGTCCTGCTATTAATAAAGGACGAACATCGTTCATTCCTGGCAGTAAAATTGATTCTAAGTTCATTATGTTTATATTTAATTTATTATTTTTCTATTTTCTGTATTCTCTTCAAAGATTCCTTTAATTTCTCTTCACTGCAACAAAGAGAGATTCTTATATATCTTTCGCCATTGCTACCAAATATAAATCCCGGAGTAAGAAACACATTAGCTTCATAAAGGATTTTATCTGCAAGCTCGCCACTATCTTTATATTTATCTGGTATTCTTCCCCAAAGAAACATACCCGACTGTTTAGTATCGAAATAACAACCAAGATAATTCATTATTTCTTCGGCTACCACTCTGCGTTCTTTATATATTTTATTCATATTTTCGTACCAAGAAGCAGGAGCTTCAAGAGCTTTAGCAGCTGCAAGCATCATAGGTTTGAATTGTCCGCTATCTATATTGCTCTTTACTTTAAGCACCCACTCTACAAACTGAGCATTAGATGCCAACATTGCTATTCTCCACCCCGGCATATTATGTGATTTACTTAAAGAATTAAGCTCTATACAAATATCTTTAGCTCCCTCAATCTCTAAGATACTCAAAGGATTATCGTTTAGAATAAAACTATAAGGATTATCATTACATATAACAATACTGTGTTTTTTGCCAAAAGCAACAAGTTTTGCTAATAGCTCTTTAGTTGCTTTAGCTCCCGTTGGCATATTAGGATAATTAACCCACATAAGTTTTACTTTAGATAAGTCTAATTGTTCTAAAGCTTCGAAGTCTGGCTCCCAATTATTGTCTTCTTTTAAGTCGTAAGTTACAATTTTCGCCTCAACCAAATTACTTACCGAACTATATGTTGGGTAACCCGGATTAGGGACAAGCACTTCATCTCCTGGGTTAAGAAAGGCAAGCGATATGTGCAGTATTCCTTCTTTAGAACCTATAAGCGGTTGTATTTCTGTTTTAGGATTTAAGTATACTTTATACCATTTATTATACCAATCGGCAAAAGCTTTTCGTAACTCAGGAATACCAACATAAGATTGATAACCATGAGCTTTAGAGTCGTGTGCCGATTTACACAATTCTTCAATAGTTTCTTCAGAAGGAGGCAAATCGGGACTACCAACACCAAGATTAATAACATCTTTACCTGCTGCATTCATCTCTGCAACCTCTTTCAATTTCTTCGAGAAATAATATTCACTTACCGTTCTTAAACGATTTGCTGGTATAATATTTTGCATACTATCTGTATATTAAACGTTTGTGGTGTTATTTTCTTTATACTCTCCTAATATCTTAAAATCTTTGGTTAGCGGTCGTACCGCATCTAAACCTTGCTTGTATTTCATATAGTTACTAAAGGTAAGATCTACATAAAACAGATACTCCCATTCGCGACCCACTATTGGTAAAGACTGAATCTTAGTTAAATTAACATCGTAGAATGAGAGTATAGTTAAAACTTTCGACAGACTTCCCTCTGTGTGTGGTAAGGTAAATACTACAGAAGATTTATTTGCTGCCGTTTCATCAATAAGTTCTTCCGCCAACCAACGTTCTGCCAGCAATAGAAAACGTGTAAAGTTACGTTTATTAGTTTCTATTCCTTCTTCAAGAATATTAAGTCCATAAAGCTGAGCTGCATATTTACTGCACACAGCAGCATGACCAGTAAGTTTTTCTTCTGCAATCTTTTTAGCACTTAAAGCAGTATCTTCTCCTTCCACAACCTTTACGTTGGGGAGCGTGCTAATATATTCGCCACACTGCATAAGTGCTATTGGGTGAGAATTAATTTCAGTTATCGTATCAAGAGTTTCACCCGGTAGGGCTACCAAACAATGTGATATTCTTATCTTCTTTTCGCCTATTACAAGAAAATCGCTTTCTCTTATAAGTTCGTGATTTTGCAATAAACTTCCAGCTATAGTATTCTCTATCGCCATAAGACCAATAATATTAGGATCTTTCTTTATTACAGAAATAACATCTTTGAATTTCTGACATGGAAGTATTTCTATTTCTTCACCATACTCTTGTCTAAAGTAATCTCGAGCTGCTATTTCGTGATAAGCCCCCTCTACCCCTTGAATTGCTACTGTTTTCATTTGATTATATTCAAAAAAAAATCCCGTCATTTCTGACAGGATTCTATATTTATTTAATATTCTATTTACGTTTTAAGCGTTCATTTTCATCATACAAAATCCTGTCTTACTTTTTTGCTAAAGTAAAAATAATAAAAGAAATATGTAAAATAAAAATTGTTCACTTTCGTGTTATGTATGTATTACGGTGCAAATGTAATTATTTTTTTTCTAATACAATCTAAAACTAAAAAAAAATTACACTACTTCTATACCTTGTGCTTTCAACAAATCTAAAGCAATATCTTTCAGTTTATATTTTTGTATCTTACCGCTACCCGTAAGTGGATATTCTTCTACAAAAAATACGTATTTAGGTATTTTATGACGCGCTATTTGTCCTCTACAAAAATCTTTAACTTCTTCTGCTGTTAACGTTGCTCCTTCTTGCAATATTATAAAGGCTCCAACTTCTTCTCCATATTTATTCGATGGAATACCTGCCACCTGAATATCTTTTACGCCTTTAAGTTGATAAAGATACTCTTCTACCTCGCGAGGATAAATATTTTCTCCACCTCTAATAATCATATCTTTTATACGACCTGTAATCGTGTAGTTACCATTAGAATCGCGCACTCCTAAATCGCCAGAGTGAAGGAAACCATCTTTATCTATAACTTCAGCCGTAGCTTCTGGATTTTTATAATATCCTTTCATCACATTATATCCACGACAACAAACTTCACCTTGTACATTATCTGGCAAATGCTCTCCTGTTTCAGGGTCGATGATTGCTACTTCTGTAAACTCATAAGGACGACCAACAGTGTTACATCGAACCTCAAAAGAATCATCAATACGAGTTTGTGTCATACCAGGCGCAGTTTCTGTTAATCCATATACACTTGTAATCTGAATATACATTTTTTCATTAACCTGACGCATTAGCTCTATCGGACAAAGAGAACCTGCCATAATTCCAGTTCGCAAACAAGTAAGGTCGAACATATCAAACATAGGGTGATTTAGTTCGGCTATAAACATAGTTGGCACTCCATAAAGTGCTGTGCATCGTTCTTTATGTATCGAAGCTAAAACTACCAACGGATCAAATCTTTCTACCATTACTTGCGTACACCCGTGAGTAAGCACATTCATTGAAGCCAAAACTACACCAAAACAGTGAAAAAGCGGAGTACAAACACACAAGCTATCTTCTTGTGTAAAGTTCATATGTTCGCCTGTTAAATATCCATTATTAACAATATTGTGATGTGTAAGCATTACTCCTTTAGGAAAACCTGTTGTTCCTGACGTATATTGCATATTCACAACATCATAACAAGAAACCTTTGCTTTAGCTTCATTAAGTTTTTCATTACTAATATTATCTCCAAGCAAAAGAAGCTCAGCGGTATTGTACATACCTCTATATTTCTCTTGACCAATAAAAACAACATTTTTAAGAAATGGGAATCTGTCACTCTTAGCGTACCCTCTTTGTGTAGTTTTTAATTCAGGAAGCATATTATACACCATATCTATATAGCTACCATCAAACACACCTTCGGTAATACAAAGAGTATGAATATCAGAGTCTTCCATTAGATATTCGAGTTCGTGTTGTTTGTAGTTAGTATTTACCGTTACAGCAACAGCTCCTATCTTTGCTGCAGCATATAAAAAGGTTAGCCAGTCTGGTACATTTGTTGCCCAAATGCCGATATGCGTTCCTTTAGTTACACCTATCGACATAAGACCTTTAGACATATTATTTACTCTTTCATCTAATTGTTTCCATGTAAAGCGTAAATCACGATCGGAATAAACTACATATTCTTTATCAGGAGTAGTTTCAGCCCAGTATTCGAGCCACTGCCCCATTGTTCTTTCTGTTAATTGCATACTTTCAGGCTTAATTATATTGGAGTATATACTACGGCTAATATTTTAGCACCTTGTTCGTCTGCAGCATGAACGTGGTGAGCCACAATAGAATCGTAATAAATGCTATCGCCTTCCTCTAAAATATACACATCTTTACCATACGAAATCTCAATAACTCCTTCCATACAGAATATAAACTCTTCGCCTTCGTGAGAAGATAGAATAAAGTCTACACCTTCTTCTTTTGGCTCTATACCGATAATAAAAGGCTCCATGTGACGACCCGACTTAGCCGACGACAAAGAATAATAATCCATATGAGTTCTCGATGATTTTTGATTGGTAGAAAAGCTTACTGTTTCTTTATATTTTTCTTTTCTTGAAACAACTGGTCCTAATGAAGATTGGTCATCAAGGAATGTTCCTAATCTTACACCCAACACTCGAGCTATTTTGATAAGAGGAGCTAAAGAAGGGAAATCTTTATTTTCTTCTATTCTCTTTATTTGATCAATACTTAATCCAGATCTTTCTGATACGTCTTCTATCGAAATTGATTTAGTTTCTCTTAAATTCTTTATTCTACTACCTACTAATATTTCCGAACCCATATATTTGCATTTATAATATTTCAGGCAGCAAAAGTAATAATTTATTTGTAATTAACAATGTATTAATTCAATTTAAAACAAGAGAGAGTGGATTGTTCTTATTATTTAATTAGCAAAACCAATATTTTTCAAATCAGTCGCTAATTTTGTTGAAAATAATTCAGCTCCTACTTTTTTCATATGTTGGGAGTTATAAAAATAATCTTTGTTATAACATATAGAATCTGATGAATAATCTAAAAATGGGATATTATATTTATCAGACAGATTCTTATAGAAGTCTACTGCTACATCTTTGTTTTGCAAAAGCTCCTCAAGCTCATAATATTGCGGAGACCAAACTAAAGCAATGTTAACTCCATTGGCTAATTGTTGTTTTATAAATTCATCTAAAGCGGTAAAACACTCTTCTGTGTACTCTCGGTAATACCCATTAGGGTTATCTTTCTTAAATTTATCAAATGTACCGTCCCATTGAATATTTCTACCTTCATAGCCTTTATATCTTGAAGACAAATAGTGATTTATCCCAAAATATTCTTCTAGCCCAATAATAAAACTCTCGTTACGCAAATGTTTTATAAAGGGAAATATTTTATGTATTTCATTAAAATCGTTATACTTTGAAACTAGCTCCCATACAATGGGATTGTATAAATAAGGAGCATAACTAGAGGCTTGAGGCAAAGACGTTTGTTTTTGTAAAATATCTTCATACACACTAAGAACTATATACTTAGGTTTTGAATTATATGCAATATACAAATTATACAGACCTATAATGTTTATCGTTTCCATAGCATCCTCTCCCATATTATAAGAATTAACATGAAGAATTGAATCTAAAATCATTGGCGAAAAATGTACCCAAGCTCGAGAATTACCCAGTATCAAAAGATTATGTTCCATTCCTCCATTGATATATTTATTTACAGAGAAACCATCTTTTTCTGTTTTCTTCAAGCCTTCATCTGCTATTTTGGCTAATATTGTCATTAATAGACACAATATTAATACCAATGCCAATGTTTTTAGTATATATGTTTTCATAATATTAAAATTGAAAATAAATAAATGTTCCCTGATTCCCACCTAAAAACAAAGTGCATATAGCAATAAGCAAATAAAGACAATATCTCAAAAGTTTGTTCTTTGGTACAGCCTGTAATCCAAATTGTTTATCTCTAGCTATCCATTCTACAACAAATAGAAATACAACAAATAATAATGTGTATTTTACAAGAATAGGACTTATTCCTAATCCTTTTGGCGTTTGAAGTAACGATCTATCAAATATTCTCTTTATATAATCTCCAGCCTGAGCAATACTCTCGGCTCTAAAGAATATCCAAGCAAACATTGCCAGTACAAATGTTGATAGCATCTGCCAAGTTTCTTTTATACTCGGTAAGATCTTACCTTCGGCTACCACGTTAAGGTATTTTCTATTCTTTCCTCCTAACAATAGCGGTATGAAGTATATGGCATTTATTAATCCCCAAACAATGAAAGTCCAGTTGGCTCCGTGCCAAAAGCCACTAACCAAGTAAACAATAAAGGTATTTCTTATAACTTTTGATTTACTTACTCTACTACCGCCCAAGGGAATGTAAATGTAATCTCTGAACCACGTAGTTAGCGATATATGCCAACGACGCCAAAACTCTGCTATATCTCTTGAAAAATATGGATAGGCAAAGTTGCGCATTAGATTAATGCCAAACAGACGAGCTGTACCAATAGCTATATCCGAATAACCTGAGAAGTCGCAATAAATCTGTATGGAAAACAAGAAAGCTCCTAATATTAAACTACTGGCAGGTAGAATCTCATAATTATCAAATATACGATCAGCAATAAAAGCACAATTATCTGCTATTGCCATCTTCTTAAATAATCCCCATAGTATTTGGCGCATACCATCTACTGCTTTATCGTACTCAAAAACTCGTTTCTTATAAAATTGAGGAAGAAGGTTAATAGCACGTTCAATAGGACCTGCAACTAACTGGGGAAAGAAACTTACGAAGGCAAAGAAAGATACGACATCTTTTGTTGGTTCAAGTTTTTTCTTATAAACATCTATTGTATAACTTAATGCCTGAAATGTATAGAAACTTATACCTACAGGAAGAATAATTTTCAAAGTATGTATATTTAGTTCTCTACCAAACAAAGCAAATGCATCTACAAAGGCTTCAATGAAGAAATTGAAATATTTATAGTAGCACAGTATTCCTAAATTAAGTATAATATTTCCTGCGGTAACCCATAGAGAGTAGCGTTTTAGCTTTTTTTCTTCTTTAACGTTGTCTCTAATCTTTATAATTAGAACTCCGCTAAACCAACTTGCTAAGGTTGTGAAACCCATTAACAGTAAAAATCGCCAATCCCACCAGCCATAGAAGATGTAACTTGCAATAACTACAAATAGATTCTGTAGCTTTAGATTACGATTAAATACAAACCAATAAAGAAGAAATCGAGAGAGTTAAATAGCATATTGTTAAATTAATTATTCATAATATTTTACATAAAGGACACAAAGGTAAAGAAAAAACATATAACTTTACAACGATTTTTAATTTCACATAATTAATGATAAGTAAATATACAAAATATGATTGTTGTGGTTGTTTAGCTTGTGTAGATGTGTGTCCTGAAAATATTATTTCTGCAAAAATAGACGAACAAGGTTTTTATTACCCTTATATTGTTAATGAAAAAATAGACCAATGTACACAATGTGGCAAATGCATTAACAAATGCGCTTTTAATAATAAACAAAATATTATTACACAACAAAAAGCGAAAGTTTTAGCCGTAAGACATAGAAACACTGAAGAAGTCAAACTTAGCAGAAGTGGGGCTTTTGCTCCCGAATTATCTAGATGGGTTATAAACAATAGTGGAGTAGTTTATGGAGCTGTATTTAATTCTTCTTTTTCGGTAGAGCATAGAAGAGAAACTGAACATAAAGAATGTGACAAGTTTAGAGGGTCAAAATGAAGTGATTTAAACTTTTATTTGTTTCTTTACTTTTTTCAATAATATTACCATGAAAGCTATATAATTGAATGATTCCCAGCTTGCAACAGTGG